>JAVBOF010000075.1:0-37532 GCA_031550915.1 Eubacteriales bacterium
ACCGACTGGCTGTATAAGTCGGCGAGCGTGTTGAAAACGCACAACTACCCGCTGTACCAGGCGGTGTTCCCACCGCTCGTGGCCGGCAAGAGGCCACTAAAACTACCCGGATCGTATTGGATACGGCTTTGGGCGCAGAACGAAGGTAATGCCCCGACGCTTTTGAAGGAAGTTAAGCTCAATGTGAATTGATAATGTTTGCAATACAAGTATTAATAGCTTTCAATCACCGCCACATCCAAATTGGAATCTAGGAGGGCTAATCAATGAAAAAGAAGATATTTATGCTTATGCTCGCCGCCTCGCTGCTTTTTACCGCTTCTTTTGCGTTTGCAGCGGACTACAGGCAGGATTGGAGTAAAAGCTTCCAAGACAATGCGCCATTTTTGCGGTCTGCAAACTTGAATCCTATAAGCTCCGGAGGATATATTTTTACAATATCAGATACGCTTTATAAAACAGACAGTAGCGGCATAGTAATTCTTTCGAAAAAGGTGGGTATACCTTTACGCGCCTTGTCTATCGCTACAGATGAAGGGGTATATGCGAATACGAGTGTCTCTACGGATAGTTATATTTGTAGATTTGATTCAAATTTTAATCTTTTATGGCAGAAACCTTCCGGTTATGTTATTGGGAAACTGATGCCGACTTCAGACTATGGCTGTATTTTCAGCCAGCTTCGTCCAGGTCCTAAAGAAGATTATTATGAAATCATTAAGGTCAATAGTATCGGTGAAAAGAAAGATATTGATGGATGGATATTTGGAATGATTCCTGTAACAAATCTCCAAGATGGGAGTAGTGTTTTTTCAATGTATCCAGGTGAGGGATATCCAATTTTGATGAAATTTGACAGCTGCGGGCAACGCTTACCTGAGATAAAGATTGCTTCCGAAATCAAGGCCGTCACAACAAGCGGCGATTATATCGGATTGCGATATCCATATAATAAAATCTACATCCAGGATAAAAACGGTAAGCTGCGCACAAGCAAAAATGTTGGGTTTCCGATCTCCTATGTAGCGGCCACCAAGGACGGCGGATTTGTATGCGCCGGAAACGTTACAAAAAGCGATGTGCAGAGCGGAGTATTTAAGGGATATTCCGTAAAAGGTGAATCCGATTGTGGCATTGCTAAGTTTGATAAAAACGGCAATGTCGAATGGAAAAAACTGTTTGGGACATCCGGCAAGGACGAGGTTAATTCTATCAATACCGATAAAAATGGCGGTATTGCCGTTGCTTCAAGACTGGACTTCATCAATGCCTTTAGCGCTAAAACCAACAATATCAGACATTTCACACCTGTTAACAGGGCGCCTGTTGCAAAAAGCACGGACTTTAAGGCTAAAGCGTCTAATGCGGGAGTTTATGAAGCCCAGAAGATAAGGCTAATGGGCAGCGTCAACCCAAATAAAGGAAAATTGAAACGGGTGTTTGTAAACATATCCTTGCCGAATTTATACAACACAGACTTTTTATATAAAGAGAAGCTTATATCCTCTAAAGGCGTATATAAGCTAAATACAAAGGACTTTCCTGAATTAAAGGAGGGAAGCGGGCCGTTTAAGCAAAAAGGCAGGTATTGGATACGGCTTTGGGCGCAGAACGAAGGGAATGCCCCGACACTTTTAAAGGAAGTTAAGTATTATGTAGATTGGTAATGTTTGTTGTGGATAAACCCGGTCATTGTTTAAAGAATAATGGCCGGGTGGTTTCTTGCTATATTCCTACGGACTCGGTTCATGGAAAAAAATGATTTCGCCTAAGCCCAGTAAAGAATGAATGCATACAATATATATATGACACCGACAACAAACTGCTTGAGGTGATGAAGGCTAATGATGCAGGCCAGATGCGCACTGTTGAAGGGTATGCTTACGACGCGAATACAGACCGGCTGACGAGCGCTACGGAATATTTGCAATTTAATAGCCAGGCGAACAAAGCGGGAACGAAAATAGTCCGCAGCTATGCATATGACGCCCGGACAGGCAACCCGTCGATGATTACGTATAAGAACGGTACAACCGAAGTTGAAAAGTATACGCAGGAATATGATACCGTTGGCTTCCTGAAAAACGAGAGCGTTTGGAGCAAGTATGGCACGGTGCGCAGCGTAGCGAAGGAATACACCTATGATGGTATAGGGCAGTTGAAGACGGGAAAGACGACAAAGGACGGCACTATTACCCTAAACACCTATCACTACGACGATATAGGCAACAAGACTGTAGAAACCAAAAAAGTAGGCAGCGGACCGATATATACTACAAGCAACGACTATAACCAAAAAGGATATTTGACTCGGACCGTCGAAAGTAATACCCAGAACAGCAATACTACGCGAACGGACTTTGATTACGACGATTGTGGGAACGTAGTTAAAGAGATGGAATATGAAAACGATGTGCTGGTGAATACGAATACGTATAAGTATAGCAAAGCCAATCAACTGATTGAAACCAACGGGCAACCAGTGGCGCAGACCGCGACGACGACAAAGACAGACAGCGTATATAACGGAGACGGGCAGCGGATTTTGCGAGATACCGGACTTGGGGCATCCAACAGTGAAGAAATCTATATTTACCTGGGATCGGCAATATTATTTACAGTGAACGAGAATGGTTCGGTATTGACGGAGAACGTGCTAGACCCAAGCGGGCGGATAATATGCAGCTGGAGGGATAGCAGCGGCAAGACGAACAGCTCGGATGAAGACTATTATTTCTATCACTACGATATGCGCGGGAGTGTAAGCAATATATTATCTACGAAAAAAACCTCGGGAAATATAACGCTGGTGCAGACCTATGACTATGACGCGTTTGGAAACGCGAAAGAAGGGATAGACCAAAGCGTATTCAAGAACGACATCCAGTTTACCGGAGCAGTGAACGATAAAGCCAGCGGATTGGTATACCTGAACGCGCGGCACTACAACCCGAAGACCGGGCGGTTTATGCAGAAAGATACGTACAGAGGTCAGGCCGGTAACCCGGGCAGCCACCACACGTATGCATATTGCAGCAACAATCCGGTTAATATGGTTGATCCGACTGGACATTGCCCTTGCTCTTATGCAAAATATTATGGTACTGTTTACAAAGGAGAACACTTTTATGATTCGCTAAACTGCCCACCAAAACCAGTACAGAAAGTCGATAGAAAGCCGATGACTATAGTTGGAAGCGGTAGCAATAGATGGAATATTATAAAACATCCGCCGCATACAACTAAGAATTTGCCACACATCCATATTGATGATAAGTCTAATGGCAAAAAGTATGCACAAAACAGCGATGGATCTCCGCATGATGGTAATACAAATCAGCCATCGAATGGAATAAAAAGGGAATTAAGAAGCAAATATGGTTGGGATTGGGACAAGAAAAAGGCTGCATATGACAAAAAAATTGCGCAAGATAAAGCAAGAAAGGAAGCCGAAGAAAAAAAGAAGGCTGCGGAGGAAGAGAAAAAAAGACAACAAAAGAAAATTGAGCAGCTTTTAAGGAAGCCATCTATTCCAATACCTGAGTGGAGAGTGCTGCCTAATACTGGGGAATCAGATGGAATATGGAGTATATTTAAGTGAGGTGATGGAAGTGCAAATAAATGGAATTGACCTGGTGTATCTATATCGCTGGAATAATGAATTATATATGTCAGGAATAAGAATCAAAATGGTATTGAAAATTCTATCAAAATATTTTGATGGTTTTGTTTTACTTAACAAGCCTGGATTTGCTGACTTTATTGATTGTCATGAAGTACTATTTAGCAAAAATATCAATAATATCAATAATATCGATATTGGAGATATTGGAGATTTCAGTGTAGTGGGATTTAAAAATTATAAAAATAATATTAAAGTGCTCCGAGACTTCGAAATTGCAGAGTTAACTTATTTTGCATATACACATATATTTCTTGAAAAAACATTATTCGACATAAATAAATATGTTTTTGCCTTTACGCATGACGATGGATGGTATTCAAAAATAATTACAAACGATTTGGAAAAGCTTATAGACGATTTAATTTCGTACTATTTGACAAAAGAAAAGGACATTTTTGAATGGATAAAAAATTGTTCAAATACAGGTATTGTTGTTGAAAAGGATAATGAAACCAATTCGATCATGCGATTATTAGTATTGAATAGTGATATAAATGAGCAAATTAAAAATGATCCGGACTTTTTATTTAATTACTATGAGGACGTTATAATCGATTCTAAAGTGATTGTTGTAAATGGTTAAGAACCGCATTTCCATAGCACATCAAGGGTTCCAAATTGGAGTAGTCGTTGATACAAAAATAAAATTTTAAGGTATGCGCAGTAATGAAAAAGATAGTATTTTTACTTTGTTTAATAATGTTGTTTTTGTGTAGCTGCATAGGAAATAATCAAGTAAAAGCAAGTATAGGTTTTACTGAATTCAAAACGACTGACATACTTACAATGAAATATCAAAAGATTATATTTGAAAGCGCAATAGAATTAAATGAATCAGATAACTCTTTATCCGCAAATCATCTGAAAGAATTGAATCGTATTATTGGTATGAGCGATGACGAAAGGAAATCGCGTTTCTTGGATATATATGTTGCATTTAAGGAAGCCAACCGCCTAAAAATTAATTTGAAGCCAGAAGATTTTGCAAAAGATTATAATGAATACATGCAAATAAGTAAGGAACAAATATTCAACCTGGGAATAAAAAACAAAGAGGATATCTGGGAAAAAGTTGCAAAGGATCTAGAGAAAGCTGTTTCTGAAAGTAATTATTCAGAAAGTGAATTTTATGATAGAATCATTAAACCATATAATGAGCTTTATTATGCGAATGGGCAATTAATTAACTACTATTTCGATAACATAGGCCAGAGGCAAGACACTCTTAAGTATTTTGAGGAAAACCAGGATATGTTAAATGCTGAAAACTTTAATGAGCATAGAATTAAAGATATTCAGAAAGATGAGGAAGCATATAATGCATATATTAAAGATCTTTATAAAAAATATGATATTGAGCAGTTAAAGAAAGAAATTGGCTTGTATTAAACAGATGTTCTATCACTACGATATGCGCGGGAGTGTAAGCAACATATTATCTACGAAAAAAAACTCGGGAAATATTACGCTGGTGCAGACCTACGACTATGACGCGTTTGGAAACGCGAAAGAAGGGATAAACCAAAGCGTATTCAAGAACGACATCCAATTCACATGTGCAGTGAACGATAAAGCCAGCGGATTGTTATACCTGAACGCTCGGCATTACAACCCGAAGACCGGGCGGTTTATGCAGAAAGATACGTACAGAGGTCAGGCCGGTAACCCGGGCAGCCACCACACGTATGCATATTGCAGCAACAACCCGGTTAATATGGTTGACCCGACTGGGCATGCGACATATAAAATAACGAATAGTATACCCAGTTATCCAGTAATAAACGATGATATTTCGAATGGTAACACAAAACCAACTATTGGGGATTATGAGGTATTGAAACAAATAAATGCAATATCTATTGGTGGCAGCATTGTGGCAGGGTAACCGAATTGCCGTTTATTCTGTCCGGTTTTGATGCAACACCACAGAGATGCAGGTGAGGCATTGAACCATACGTAAGACATATTTCAATAATAACCGTCTAAAAAGGATACATGAGTGTATCCAAAGATATTTCGGGCACCTTAATTATTGTAGCTTAGATTTTATTACAAACTTCTGCGGGGCATGGCCAACGTAGCGGAAAGGATAGCAGGTAACTAGCATTAAGCATTTTCCCTCCTCCACAGGAAATCGCAAGGCATCATCACTCGGGATGATTTCTACCGCTTGAACCTTATAGGAAAAACTACTCCCATCTGCAAATTTATAGATTAAATCGTCATTTTCCTCCAGACCGTTCAAAAACCGGAAATCTCCATTCCTATGACCCATGAGAATGCATATACCTTCCTCGCCCGCTTTTGCGGAACTTTCCATCCAGCCAACGCCTTTTTTGAGTGTGGATTCATCCACACCCTGATTGATGTGAAATGTCTTTTTCTTGCCTTGCTTTACGACAGTTAGAGTATCAAACGATTTTGCTGTTTTGCTTGGCTTTATAATTGTGCCACTTTCATTTGCGTCTTTGGATGGTTGTGCAGTTACCATATTTACTTGATTTGTAATTGATGGCGTATGTACGCCCTTGAATTGCATTGTATTCGGTACATCTGTTTTGCCGCTTGTATATGAATACGTAGTCTGTTCGTCTGAGCCTTTCACAGTGACGCAAATTATTCCAATCGCTATTGATATACCAATAGCGACAAATAGCCTTATCTTTACTTTCTTCATAAATCCTCCTCAATTGGCCTTTACATATGGTCTAGCATAAAAAATAATCTCCCACTTGCCGCCGCCCCATAGCTTTTGTATGGCAACGCCACCGTGGGAAGGTGTTGAATCGACAATCCTGCCATTGCCTATATAGATGCCTGTGTGATGCACCTCCAGCTTGCGCCCGCAATGACAACCGCTTTTACGCCAGAATATCATGTCTCCCGGTTGCAGCTGGTCTTTTGATACAACTACATTCTTTTCGACGCAATATTCAGCTTGAGCCTCAGACGTTCTGGGCAGATTGATACCCACGGATTTATACGCATACTGGGTCAACTGAGAGCAATCTAAAGTGCTGTATTTTGTCCCAACCTTTGAAACCGCCGCTTTAACGATTGCACCACCAAGCTCACCTTCGGGCAGATCTGCGTTGATTTGTGCCAGTTCATCCGGTGTCAATCCGCCGTTAATATCAATATCCAACATCCTAACAAACATGGCATAGAATTTCGGAGACATCATTTCTTCAAGAACGGCTTTTTGCTGATCTGTGAATCCGTACATCTGTGCAGCCCCGGCATAAGTCATACCGTCTACGCTGATTACCGCAATTTGTTTTTGCGTCTGAACAGTGCTTTCAATGCCGTTTTCGTCAGTAATTTGGGTTTCATCTATAATAGTTTTTTGGCTTACTGTAACCTTGTTCATATCCCAAAACACATCTCTTAATTTCGCTGCCTTAACATTGTCCATAATTACAACATCCATGCCACTAGCCTTATCCATGCTGGTTTTCACGGCAAAAACACCTATAACATCTATCCAATTCAGACAATATGAATCGCCGTCCGAATCCGGCTTCAATACCTCGCCATAGTCTACCGCGATACCGTTTACCTTGTTTTCAAGTTCGGTATCCAACTCATGCATTATAGCGGATAACGGCTTTACTCCCGCATCGTTCACATGCTCGTTGCTGTAAAAAATGCCGTAGGGCGAGAACAAGAGCATAAGTATTGCTCCAACCGCCATTATAATGAGAAGCACTATACCACCGCCGCTTGCAATGATAAGGATTATGCTTTTAAGAGCATTAAAAACGCTATTCACAATAAACTTTACAGACTTATACGCTACCTTAAATACTTGCTTCGAGGCTTTAGCCGCTTGTTTAGCAAGCTTCTTTTGGCTGCGTTTCCTTATTTCGCGTTGTGCCTGTTTCCGCTGTTGGTGTTTCAAAAAATTCGCCTGTCGACTCAAACCAATAAATCTGCCCTGCTGTGATGCGGGTCTTATAGGATTGGTATAAAGAGGAGAGGGCTTATTTGGCTTTGCTGCTTTTGGTGAAATATGTACCTGTTTATGGGGCTGTGGTTTGGTGATATGTTGTCTTGCAGGAGTATGCCCTGAGGACGTGTTTTGAGAAGTGTATCCCCCATCCTGCGTCATATTTTCTGCTGTTATGTTTATATCATCCGATTTCGTATTCTTTGCCTGATTAGCTTTTTGTACTTTTTTCAGACTGCTTCTTTGAATAAACCGCTTAATTGAATGCTTGCCTAAACTCAAACCGCCTTGTGCAGCTATGCCAGCCTTATCCGCAATACCGTCTTTATACTTCTGAGCGGTTTCGCCTTCTATGGAATCAATCTTATGGTCCTGCAGTTGCCGCTCCTGTAACCCTTCTTTGGATTTCTTTAGAGAATCGAACGCCGCCCGCTTTATACTGCGGGCGGCGTTGCTGATAGGTGTCTTATAAGGTTTTTTCGCTCTCATATCAATATTCCCATGTCCTTTCGCCGGGCTTCGTTGTGACCAGCTTATATATCTCACTCTCGGCCGGGAAACGGTTTTCAAAAGGCACTATGGAATTACCTACCTTTATCAATCCATGCCCCTGAGAAGCGTTTGTCAAGTACGCCTGCTGCGCGGATGATATGTTCATAAGCTCGGATATCCGCATCCTGTCCGTGGCGCTTTGGTTATGGAAAATGACAAACTCACTGTTGGCAAACATCAGTTTCGCGGCATCATGCCTAACGATTTCCTCAATGTTCTGCGTAATGCCCGTCATAAACGCACCATATTTCCGCACACGCTTCCAAAGGCTCATAAGGTATGTCATGCTGAATTCGTGCTGGAAAAGCAGATGGCATTCGTCAATATATATCCAAGTGTTTCTGCCTTTCTTTCGGTTAGCTGTGATCCTGCTCCATATGCTGTCCAGAACAACAAGCATTCCTGCGGTCTTTAGCTGAGAACCTAAATCCTTGGTATCGTATATAACAAATTGCTTGGATGTATTTACATTTGTGGGCTGAGCGAAGGTCGATAGACTGCCGTTTACATAAAGTTCAATCGACAGGGCAATATCCTTTGCTTCCTGCTCCGGTTGTACAAGCAATTCATTATAGAATTCCTTTAGCGTAGGCTTTGTCTTATCCTTCCTTGCTTTTTTATATACCCGATCAACGCACCGATCTATTATTGATTTCTGTTTGGCATCAAGCTTCCCCACTCCTACAAGCTGCTCACACAGGGACAAAACGAACTCGCTTTTAAGCTTTATCGGGTCATCTCCGCCACCATATTCACTATTGATATCCATCGCATTTATATGTGTATCTGAGTTTGCGGAAATACGTATAACCTCGCCGTCCAGTGCTTTTGCTAGGGGATAATATTCGGCCTCAGGATCAATGCATATTACATCGCCCTTATTTTGAATAAGCAAGGACAGCATTTCAACCTTCGCGGACACGCTTTTGCCGCTGCCGGATACACCAGTGATGAATCCGTTGCCGTTTTGCAAAGACTTACGGTCACATAGTATAAAGTTCCTCGATACGCTGTTCACGCCATAGTATAAGCCCTTGCGTTCGAATATCTCCTGCGCTGAAAACGGAAACAGAATCGCCGCGCTTTTGGTCAGCAGCGTACGCATGGTATATGTCTTTCGGTGTCCGATAGGCAAAACGGTGTCAAGTGCCTGCTTCTGCTGATATTTTAATATATTGAATCTGCATGTGTTTTTGCTGCCTATTGATAGAATAGCTTCGGTATCATCGTTCAATTCTTCAAGTGTATCGGCGGTATGCACAAGGGTTATATATCCATAAAACATACGCTGGTTGTCGCTGGTGATGGCCTGATATATGTTTTGGGTTTCATGGCGTTGCTGTTCAATCTGCATAGGGGTAATGCCTGTAAAATTGTTTTGCTGGATCTGCTTTTGCTGATGCCGCGCGTTGTTGGTTTCGATGGATAACATTTTGTTCTCAACATACTTTATGGCTTCGCCTGCGGGCGCGGCTACAATGTCAATGGATAGCATAAGATTTTTCGGATACTCACAAAGCGTGGTTATAAAATCATCTTCGATATATGAAGCATAGTCCGAAAGAAAAAGCACCCTTGCGAACCTGTCCCCAAGCAAGATATGGTCAGTCCTGTATCCGATATAGTCCGGGCAAATGTAATCTGCAAAATCCTGCCCTTTGCGTTTAGCTTCATCGAAGTCGAATCGAAAATAGTCTTCTTCTCCGGCACGGTAGAAATCATGCAGTATACGTAGCTTTTCCCTAACATCCAATTCAGTAAGGTTTGAATCCAGCCTTGCAAACTGTGCCCGCAAATCCGTAGATATCCTTGAAAAGTACATGTTCGCTTCATCAATATTGTCTTTGTTCACGCTAATAGTTACATATTTCTCCTGCGCGATGCTGTTGTTGTTAATAATGGCGTTCTCAGTCATTATCCGGTTATATGCACGGCGCAATGGATTAAAGCGGTCATCCTGTTGCTGGAGGAGCATGTTTTTTTCAAACTCAGCTTTGTTAATCTTTCTGTTGTTTATAGTGATCTTGAATGAGCTTGCGGAATCTAGGGAATTAAGCAAAGCGCAGTATGACATCATCATGCCTTTTTGCTCATCTAGGCCTACCACCCTGTAATTGATGTCTGCAAACCTGTATGTTTTGCTGTATCCGTTTCCAATATTAAATGTGCCGTCCCGGTATATTTCCTTAATTGGGATGCACTTCTGTACGCTCTTTGGTATAGCAAACCGCTCTTTAGTGCCGTTTCTAATAGCCCCGCGGTACGACTTCGTCATTTCTTTTTACCTCCGAATATCCTTTTTATATTTACTGCCTTAGCCTGTTTCTCTATTTCTTCATAGCAATGATTCACGGATTTATATATGAAAACACTTGGCATAATGAACGTACTTGAAAACCAAGCCCAAGCGAATTGCCATAGATTCATGCCGTTATATTTGAAAAATCCGCTTGCTGCAATGGGCGCGGCAGCGAATACGCAAAGCCAGCTTGCGATTTCTTCTCCAATGGTTACTTTGCAAAGGAAATATACACCCACAGCCGTGCCAATGGATAAAACCGCCGCAATGAATTGATGCAAAGTCAAACCGAAAAAGATAGTTTCCTTGTAATCATTTATTTCTTTGTTTATATTTTCTTCCATGATAGATTCCTCCTTTGATTAAAAATGGAAACAAAAAACGCCCCGTTTGGGGCGAAGGTTCATTTTCTGCTAACTAATAATCTTTTGCAGTTCCTTTTTTAATTCAGGTATGTCATTGTTTATTGTAAACCATACATCTTCCATTCTTAGCGTTTGATATTTATGTGCGGCAATATCCCTCATTCCCGCAATGGCTCTCCAATGAATATGATTATGCGAGTTCTTAAATTCTTCGGTCAAACTCTTAACCAGCTCTCCAATATTTATTAACGTCATGCTGACAGACCGCATTGCCTTTTCATCTTTTAGAAACATATCTTCAGTATAATCTGCTGATATACTTCTTAAAAAGGTGATTTCAGAGAGTATCTTCTTCAATATTTGAAAATCCCTGCTACTATCCATAAATGGCTACCGTCCTATCTATCTCCAACATGGCATTATTGGGCATTGGATAGTGGATAATATCCACATGATTAGAGAATTCGCTTTCCAAGCGAAGCTTTAGAGCGGATAATTCAAAAAGGGAGATTTGCTCTTGCTCAAACTCAACCAGTAAATCTATATCGCTTTCTTCTGTAGAACGACCATCAGCATAAGAACCAAAAAGCAACACTTTTTTTATCCCATAATCCGGCGCAACATCTTTTACTTTTGCTTTTATATTATCGATATTAAGCATGGAATCCCGCTCCTTTCTGTATTAATAGTTTACCATAATAATTCACTCACATGCAATTACCTCCTATATCCCAAACATGCGTTTGACTACGGTATCAGCAGACTTTATCAATCCTACAAGCATGAGCATATTGAAAATTACTTGTGTCATGTATTGGAACACTGAATTAAAAGCGTCCTTCGTCGTAGTTGGGTCTGTCGGCGTTGAAGCTATGGCGTTGAATACAACAATTGAAACGATTATAATAAGCCCTTCAAGGCAAACTCCGGCATAGGATTTTAGAAACTCTCTCGCCGTATTGGAAAATCCATCACCGGCTGCCGTTGAAAGCGCGATTGGTGCGATAGCCGTATGCAAAAACAGTCGGAAAAACCGTCCATAGACCGTGTATAATATGACGAATGATAGAGCGGTTACGATGATCGTTCCGAATATGGAAATGAGGAACAAAGGAATACTGCCCCAAAAGTCAACGCCGTTTATGGTGTTTTTCATAGTGTCCGATAGTTCTGCGAACCGCGCCAAGTTATTGCCTCCTACCTTTGCCATGACATTACCAACGAGCCCAGCCCCCGCCGTATATATAGCGTTCAATATATCCATGCCGTAATCCACGGCGGTTTTGCCTATTATGAATTTCACAAGTAGCCGTATAGCGGTTTCAGGCCGCTTCAGTTCCCGAAAGCTCGCCACATTTTTGAGTAGGCTTGCAATAAAGAAAAGCACCAGCAGCCCATATGCCGCGCCCTTTAGTCCTGAATTGATCTGCTGCATGATTGACCAAATGGCACCGCCCCTGAATTGCTGTGGTGACATGGTTAGAATCTGCCATATCTCTGCAAGCCATTGATTCCAAGTTTCTAAGGCATGGTTAATATTATCGATTATTCCGTTACCGCTGCCCATAAAATACCTCCTTAAAATAGAAAAGCCGCTTTGCCTAACTAAAGCGGCTTTTCCTATACATTTCTGTTACAGGTTCGCGCCTAAAAGATTCAATAGCTCCTTTACAAAGAATATAAGGATACCGCCTGCCAAGCCTAAGAATCCCGATACCCTTTGTGACGGGTCATGGCTCTTGAAGCTCATACCGATCTGTACAACGCCCAACATTAAAGCTATAAAGCCAACTGCTCTTACGATTTGAAATACTATGTCTGTTAGTTTGTTCACGCTCTCAAGTGGGCCATCCGCATAGGCGATTGTGGGGAACAATAAAAAAGCCGCCAATATAGCGACTGCAAAGATATTTTTTTTGTTTTTCATTATTATATAACTCCATTTCTCAAATTATCTATTATCCATTTTTAATTATTAATTAAAAAAAGCGTCCGTTCCCGAACGCCCCTTTGTGCATGTTTTTAATGGTCTATTCCGTTGCGCTTTTTTATTACCTCTTTCGACTGTTCAGCCAAACGGATACGCTCTATTAATGCCTTTTGAACATAATCCCGTACATAATTAAGCATCGGCATTTCATCTTCGTCGTTACCCTGGTATGCATGGAATCCGTAATAGTAACGTTGCTTATCCTCCACTTTTATATCTATCGGGGGATAACCATTTTGCATAAGCTCATAGTTCATAAGCAATCGGCCTGTGCGACCGTTTCCGTCAATAAATGGATGTATACTTTCGAATTCCAAATGAAACAGTGCAACGGCATCAACCAAATGCATCTTTTCTTTTATTGCTGGATATTCCAAAATGAGCTTTTTTATTCTGCCCGGCACCGCTTCTGGAGACGGAAGAACAGCATCCGTACCGCCGATATATACACCAACAGTCCGGTATTGCCCCGCATCCTCTGGTTTGTTCATTAAAACCCGTTTATGGATTTCTAAAATGATATTTTCGTCAATAGTCTTATCGCTTGCTGATTGCTCTAAAACATAATTAAAGGCTTTCCCGTGACCGATAGCATCGTTCTGATATGCTTGAGGTTTGCCTCCAATGGATATTCCATCCTTGAGTAACATATATGTTTCCTGCTTCGTCAGTGTGCTGCCCTCAATAGCGTTAGAATTGTATGTATACTCAATGCGGAAATCATCATATATCCGTTCAAGTGTTCCTTGCGAAAGCGGCGGTAATGATTCTAGTTTTTCAAGCAGTATATCAATTTGGATCAGAATATCGCTCATATTAACTCCCTCCGGTCTTAAATTATATTATATATCCCAAAATCAACTATGTCACCTTTTATCCCCCTTTGTATGTTGATATGGCTTTGCTCCGCCATCGGTGATGAGTTTTATGTTCCTGTGCTTCAAAAGATTGAATTTGCTGTCCTTAATCGGCCTGAATCCTTTTACCAAAGCAATGGCATATTCGTTCCCCATGCGCCGCAGTTCATCGGGAAGCATTAATTCACGCCCCAACAGGTTTTGATGCTTTGTTACCGATCCCCGCGCACCAGTTGTGATATTTATCGTCCGGGCTGATATGGTTTCCTTGCCAAGCTGCTCAGAAAAGTATTTTAGGGAAAATGGCTCAGAACCGCCAAGATACAAAATGCTGTCGCAACACCCTATGATGCTTTCCCAAGTGTTCATATTCTTATAGATATCCTTTAGCTGGGAAAGGTTTTGCAATATGATACTTGCTGAGATTTCCCTTGACCGCATAGTGCTTATGACTGAATCAAAGTTTTCAGGTATGGCAATATTGGCGAACTCATCAAAAATCATCCTGACATGCACGGGCAATCTACCGCTAAATACATGATCTGCCTGATAATACAATTCGCTGATGATCTGCGTGTACAAGAGTCCCACTATGAAATTAAAAGCCTTATTGTTGTCCGGCACTACCGCAAACAGTGCGGTTTTTTCTCTGCCAAGGGACGCAATGTCCATTTCATCGAATGTTGTGATATTCCGTACTTTCTCTATGGAGAACACTGATAGCCGAACGGCAACGCTTATCAATATGCTTTTTGCAGTTTTGCCCGCCGCCAACTTAAAGCTCTTGTACTGTTTTACCGCAATATGTTCCGGCTTATCCTGCTCCAGAGACAAATACAACATATCGAGAGGAGAGATAAAATCATCATCGTCTTCGCGCACATCTGCATAACCCAGCATGGTCATAATAAATCCGAAATTTTGTTCATAGGTGGGAGCTTCATAATACAGCATAAACATCAACGCCTGTAATAAGAGGGTTTCGGCCTTCGTCCAAAAGGGATCGTTTTCCTGTGCTGTCTTTTGTGTAGTATTACGGATAAGGTTATCAATCAGCAATATAACGTCCGTTTCTTCCCGTATATATTGAAACGGATTGTATCCATCGGATTTTTCAAGGTCTATAAGGTTCAAAACCTTTATCTTATAGCCTTTCGCCTTGAGCATATTGCCTGTGCTTCTCAAAAGCTCTGATTTTGGGTCGGTGACTACGAAGCTGGTATTGGTATCGCATTGCATGATGTTGGGTTTGCAGTAATAGCGGGTCTTACCGCTACCACTGCCGCCGACAATTAAAACATTCAAATTAAGCTTATGCATCCATGTGTTCATGCCCATGCAAAGGTTTTGAGTAAGGATAATATTATTCTCTTTTCGCTTATCCTTTAGCTTGACGCATACCGCAAAAGCATTGCCCCATTTCGCGCTGCCGTGTTCCTCTCCGTTACGCATATTCTGCTTAGTTCCATAGTAAATAAGAAAGCAAGAAGCATAAATAACGGTAAATCCGATAATGAAAGGCAAGGTGTGGTCTGTGAAGCGAATCGTAAACGGGGCGGCTATTGCTTTTGATAGTTCATCAGCAATTTGAAATACTGTATACCCCTTAACATAACTTTGGGCAGTCAAAACTGCCGCCCAAAGTACGAAGGGATAACCGATCATAATGCCAAAAAGCCTGTTGCCGTTTTTCATCGTCCAACACCTTTTTGTTTATTTGACTTTGCCTTGCATTTAGCTTTATTAAACCGCTCCTGCGCTGGTGTGAGTTTTTCCTTTGCCTTCTGTGCCTTATATCTTTCCAGCTTTTTGCCGATAGATTCACGCTCTTTTGGTTTATCCTTATCAGTTGAATCTTTTTGCATATTCAAGCTTAGCTCGGATGGATTTTCGTTCCGGTTCTGGCTCACTTTTTTTTATCGTTTTCATCGTCTGGCGTTATCTGGCCGTACCCGATTTTTTCAAACGCCATATTGATTCTCTTTGTATCTTCATCTCTCATTATGACATTCAATAGGCTTTTATCATTTTCGTCCGGCTCGCTATGGTAGGGAATACTCAACCTTTGGGCTGCTTTTTCGAACTGCTTAAATTCCGGCTTTGTCATGGAAAACGCCGTAAAATCCTTGCCGTTGGTTAGAAGGTCAAAAGGTGTTTCTCCTGTCAAGGCTCCGTTTTTAGCTGCCATCATCTTGCTTTGCTTAATAAAGAAGGCGAGCATCACAAGCCCTTTTATCCCGCCACCTACAGCCTTTATGCCCGTTTCTCCTAATCTTAGGTACATATTAAATACTTGGTCTGCCGCGTCCTGGCTCATCTTTACCATCTCCTTTTTTAAGTTCATTAAGTTTTGTTTTTATGTCCTCGCTGCTTTTCTCTACCTGTTCACACATTTTCAATTCAGCTTTACAAGCGTGTATTGCTTCCCATGATTTTGTAATGTTCTCATACATTTCGACTTTAATGCTATACAGCTCTTTAAGCGCTAGGTCATCTCCATAGCCCGCCTTTGCCAATTCCTCCTTTGCTTTTATATAGGCATCGTGCTCCTCCTTCATTTCGTAATATCCCTCTATATACATTTCATGTGGGCCTTCGAGAGCGGAAAGCAAAGTAATGTTGTTGAAATGCTTTGTAAGCGGCTTTTTTGCCTCGTAAAAGGCATCCTTTCCGGCAATCAAATTATCCAGCTTATCCCGCACTGATTTTGCGTAAGCATCCAGATCGCTTTTATTAAGGATTTTGTTTTTATGCAAAAATTTGTATTGCTCTTTATATTTGGTCATCTTTAATAATTCCTCTCTCATTGGAAAAACCGCCTTTTTCGGCGGCTTCTTTTTTACAAGGTTCAATATGTGCAAGTAGTAATAGTATTGTGCCATCCAACCATACAGCTTTAAGGCGGGGCGTGTGGCGTATTGCATTCTTCTCTTTGGTTTCTTTGCTATGGGTGGCACAATGAGCGGCTTGCCATCAATCCTTGCCCGAATGCCTTCCTCGCTGTATTCGCTGCCGATTTTATACCCACGGGCAAAACGCTCCTTTCCCTTTGGCCTAAATGCAATGTGTTTACCATGCTTTATCTCATATCCCTTATGTTCCATTATTACAATGAAGTTCCCGAAACTGTATGCTTTGTCAATTGCATCGTCCAAGTCCTGCCGTATCATACTGCGCCAAGTGGTAGTGCCGCTTTTATCGTCCAGCCATGTTTTATAGTGCATGGATTTACCGCCATATTCAATAATGACCGACAAGCCATGCGCCTTGCATATGCGGTCACTTATTCCACGGATGTTTTGGTAATATTCCTGCTTGGAACAATGGAACTTTCTGCCGTCAACAAAGGAAACGGAGTTGATCAGCAGATGATTGTGTACATGATTTTTGTCGGTATGGGTAGCGTAGACTACCTCGTATCCGCTCAAATATTCCTCTATGTACTCTTTGGCAATCTGGTGCGCCAACTCCGGCGACAATTCCCCCGGTATAAAGCTCTGTATGATGTGATAGCCCAATCTGCCGCCTGTTTTGCCATACTTCTCCTTTGTGGCGTTCATTTGTTCTAATTCCGCGCCCATCAAGCAGTTGTGCGCTCCGCATAAAATTCCCTCCTGAGTCTTATCGCCGTTCTTGATGTAATTGATTGCTTTAGAAAGGCTATGGTTGATGGCAATAATCTTCGTACAAGCCATACTACGGTTCAGCTCCTTTCAGTACAGCGATAACCTTCCGCATAAGTTCCTGAACAATCCGTATCTCTTTGCCCGTTACAATGCCCGTACTATTTGCTTTCGCCGCGATCTGATTGATAAGCCCACCAATTTTATTGACGCTGTTTATCATCTCCCTTGTGCATGTATCCTCTTGGATGGTGATTTGCTTTTCGTTTACCAACCGAAGTACGTATTGATTGAATGGAATTCTGAGCATTTCGGATTGGTGTTTTAGGTCTGAGTATTCGGATTCAGTCACCCATATTTTGAGTTGTTTTGTACGTTGGCGCATGTATAAGCGCCCTCCTTTCGATGTGAAAATGGATGCAAAAAAACCTCATCCAGCAGGATGAGGTTTGATTTGTGATTAGGCTAGTTTTTTATTAAGTGATATAATAAGGATAATGCTGTGTAGATATCTAGCTGAAGTTCACTCTTATGCTCCAAACTTTAATCATTTATACATATTATATGCTTGGCTATATTCTTGTTCTAAGTTTAGGGATTTAACAAGATCCAAGATTTTTGACTCATACGCTGTTAAAAAAGGAAAATCTGATTTTATACGAGCCAAGCGCAAAGCAAAAAGATTTTTTTCATACTGATCTTTTGACAAAATATCCATATGTGTTTCCAGAGTCAAGCTTAATGTCATAGAATCTAATAATAAATTAGCAAGAATAAGTGATCCTTCGCTTTTAACTTTCTCACACAAGAAACTTACTTTTTTGAGCTCAGGCATCACTTCAAAAGCAACATTGTAGAGTAAACAACAATCTCTTTCATTTGACTTTAGTGAGCCGGAAAACGCACTTGTTCCAAAATCTATTATTTTTGCTACATTATCATCCGTAACAATAATATTACGGCTATGCAAATCGCCGTGATATATGTCCTCTTCATATACAGGAATCATTGCTATTAGTATTTGTTTAAGAACAATAAACCGGAGCATATATTCATGTTTCCCTGCTAGCCATTTTCTTAATTCAATGCCATCAATGTATTCCATAGTACAATATGATAGACCATCCAGCTCTGATGCAGAAAAAACTGTACATATATTTTTATTTCCAATGAATTTTGCATTCTTATTCAATTCTAATGCAACTCGTTTAGGATCAACCAAAAGCATTCCCTGTCGCGGAATCCATATTTTAACAACTTCTTTTCTGTTCAAACGATTATTTTGGGTCAAAAATGTTATTGCGTTTGCTCCAGAATCTAAGCATTTTATAAAAGAATAACCTTCCAAAGGAAAAACTTTTTTGTCTATCAAAAGTTGGTTTCCGTCTATTTCGAACATGCTTACTCCTAAGAAAATAAATTCATTAGCAACTATTTTATACTATACGCTATAGCCAAGATCTAACTGTTTACATAAACTATATCACAATAAACTACACATATAAATGCCAAACATACATTAGGGTTTTAGGGCAAAGCCCTAACAAGATTTGTATTTGGGTACCCAAATGCGATGCTTGCTATCCGTAAAACGGATAGGGTGAAAAGAATGAAATGATTTATCGTTAAGCCGTCTTTTTGGGGCGGGGAATTGGCTGGATCTCTTTGTGCTTCTCTTTTAATTCGGGAGACCGTCAGTTACATTATCTACAAATATCGGCTTTATTCCGCTTCTTTTTTTTTACCTCAATATCAATATCCTTAGATATATCGTACTCAATAACGGCAAGATCATTGAACTGCTTTTTCAGCTTTTCACCATAACCCTTGCCTGTGCAATCGATAATAATATCAATACCGCTTTTGTTTTTCTGCTTAAACTCGTTTATATAAGTTTCAAGCGATGAGAAATCACCATTACATATAACCATTCTGTGAGTTGCGTTTCCGTCTGTGACGAGGGCATGGTCAATCAGGTGCTGCGGATTACTGTAAAGGCATAGTCCGCTACCACCGCCTTTTGCACATTCCCCGTGTGGTGAGAAGTCTTTACAGGCTATACCTTTAACTTTCTTTAGGGTATCGTTCCAATCGTTTAGAATGGGGAGAGTATATGAAATTTCGTAATTGTTCATATACTTCTCTATATATTTTATTGTGGCGGCATACCCTGCGCCATCGTTGTTCAACCGAAACCCAATCTGGCTAATTTCGGGATGATTTTTCAAAAACACCTCCAGAGCGCCGTCATGTACACATCCTAAAGATAGCCTATGAGCTTTCATATAATCCAGCCCATAATGCTTATATAAACTGGCGAGGGAGATGGCTTCTATGGGGGCTTCAAAAACGCATACAGTTTTTGCGTTATCATATCCTGCCAGCAAAAAGCCATAATACTTGTTGCTGCCCTCGGCATCAACCCGATACTGCCCCCAAAGGCTGCGGCTTGAAGCATATTTAGGCGTTGCTGTTTTGTCCAAGCCAACAAAGGTCACATTATCATAAGTCTTTCCGCTGTTCTTATCCGAATAACTGCTTTGATATATTATGCCTTGCTCAATGCAGCGCCCTATAATGTCTATATCCATACCACGCTTCTGCAAATAGGATACGGCTTTTCTGTTGTCACAACTTTTATTCGGCAATATAAGCTGCTGAATCTTTTGTTCGTGGCGCTTTATATAAGTGGGTTTTCTTGCATAGCTTTGAACGCCGCCTACAAGCCGTGCCATAGCTTCCCGAAAGCTCTTATTCTCGTAATATATTAAAAAATCCAGCGTGTTACCGCCGGATACGCTGTTATTTCTTTCGTTGCTGAAAAACATTTTACCATTAAATTCGTGCCAAGTGCTATTGTTGAAAACAACAAGGCTCTTATCGCCGTTCAGGTTAAATTCATGCCCGTGCTTTTTTAAGTTATATCCTTCTTCCCGAAGGTAGGATATCAAATCATAATCCTTTGCATTTTGTATCTGCTCATCGCTGTAATACATATCAATACCTCCCGAAACAAGGAAGGAGCTGCCCATATTTGAACAGTCCCTAATACTTGTTAAATTAATGTTTACTGTGCAACTGCTGTCAGTGCGTCAACAATATGGGCATCAAACTCCGTTCCAGCCCTCAGCGATAAATACTCCAACGCCTGAAAAGCGGGCCAGGCTTTTCTATACGGCCTGTCCGTTGTCAACGCATCAAAAACATCTGCCACGGCGATTATCCTTGCGCTAGTTGGTATCTGCTTATCGAAAAGCCCCGTATAGCCGCTGCCGTTCAGCCGTTCGTGATGGTACAGGGCGGCTTCTGCTGCCGCCCTGTGTATTTCATCGGGCATATTGGACAATATCAAATGCCCCATAGTGGTATGCCATTGGATTAATTTGTACTCGTCCTTCGTAAGCGCAGTAGGTTTATCGAGTAAGGCTGAGGGAATGCCCATCTTACCGATATCGTGAAACATTCCGGAAATGGTTATGATAGCCGTATCCTTTTCGGATAAGCCAAGTTTTCCCGCAATCCTGCCTGATAGCTCGGATACATGCAAAGCGTGATCCAAGTCTACCATTACTTACTCTGCTTTCTTTTCCTGAATGTGCGGATAGCAAAGAACGATACGCCTCCCATAAGGATAATCACCACGCCTATGGCGATTAGGATATCGTATTTGTCCGTATCCAGCCCCAGCTTAACAAACGGAGAGTTTGGCACTTTAACGGAAAGGGGAACATCGATCGTGTTTTCATCCTTGACGGATATTTTCATGGGCGGTGCAGGGAAGAAGCCCTTTGGTACGACTTTTTCCTCCAGCCAATAGTTGCCTTTTGGGATATGTGATATAAGCATTTCGCCCTTGCTGTTGACCATGAGGGTTGTATCTTTGCCCTTCGGGTCATATCTGAAGCTTCCGTCTTTCTGCTTTGTAAAATGAAGCGTTTTGAATCCCAAGCCAAGGAATCCGTCCTTCTGCTTTATCTCGAAACCTGCGCCCGTCACTGGTTTGTCAGTCTTGGCGTGAACTTTGCACAGGTGGAAAGCCAGAGGGACGTTATATATCTCAACACTGAATGGATTGGATATACCGTTTTCATCCGTAAGACTAAACTTTACAGGAGAGAGGGCAGCATAACCAGCTTGCGGTACTTCAACAAGGGTATAGTTTGCTTTAGGCAGATACAGAATACTGGCTTTACCGTCTATACCTGTAACAAACTCCGCTTTGCCGTCATCATTGGGAACATAGCTACCGTCATCCCTCTGTATCAGCTTTATTGGGTTATTATCCGGGTCTAATAGGCGGAACGCAACCGCCATTGGATTCTTGGTGTAGCTGTCAGCCTTATATACCGTTAGCTTTGTCGGCTCATCCGTAATACCCGTTTGCCCTGTGATGCTGCCGTATGCGTCCACCGTAAAGCTGAATTGTGTCTGGTTAATGACGAATTGGGCAGGACAGTAGGATTCAAAGAAGGTATATGTCCCTGCGGGAATCTCAGCCATCGTGATAGTACCAGCTTCGGAGGTAAGGCCGGTATAGTATAATGTACCGTCTGATTGAAATATTTCGATTTTCGCTCCCGGTATGGGCTTGCCGTCCGTGATATCTGTCTTATTGAGCGTTACTTCATTGGGGGCGTTAGTGCGGGAGTATACTACGATGTCCGGCGAATCCTCGTTTATTTTAATAACATCAACTTTATCTTCCAGCTTGAATCCTGTCGGCGGTGTTACCTCGTTGATTTGATAACCGTCCTTTGAATACGGCAACGGCAGCGATGTTGCAATGCCTTCCTTATTGGTTTTGAGAGTTGTTACAACAATACCGTCCTTTGTGCGAATCTCGAATATCGAACCTTCAAGAGGGCGGTTATTGTCCCTTGCGTCAGTCTTAATAACCCGAATCTGCTTTTTATGAAGCTTGTTTTTTATGGGTTTGTTGTCGTTTACATCGACGCTGATCTCATGCACTTTATCTCTGGCATATTTAGCTTCAATATGGTACTTTGTGTCCGAAAGCTCGTAATCAGCATTTTTCGCAGCCAGTTCCTTCACATAGAATTTACCCAGCGGAATCTCCTTGGATATTTCCGCTATGCCTTGGGCGTTAGTTTCCATGATGCCCAAGAGGTCATTCTTACTCAAAACCACGCTGCCGTCCGCACCTCTAATGTCCTCATCGGCAAACAGACCGAATATGAAGCCATCACCGTTGATGTAGGAAAATTCGCATGTGGAAGGCGTGAATATCTCAGCATGTTTCTGGAGATTTATGCATACTTTCTGCCGTTCGTTTATGAGCTTTAAGCTTTCGGAAACAATGGGCGTATGCTGGTCTTTGTATTCCAAAGTAACTTCATACTCGGATTTATCAAGGACAAATGGCTCAATGGTTTTTTTCTCTTTTACAATGTATGTCCCAAGATAAAGTTCTTTTGTCTTTGCCTTTGAATCACTGCCTGTGATAATGGTATCAATAACATCGCCCTTCTTTGCGTGTACTATGCCGTCCGGCGTTTTGATATCATATTTAGCGATTACATCAAACTCTATGCCCGCCAAGCCTTGCTTTTTATATACAGGTACTCTTAGCTTGCCATACTTGGTATCACTTTCTTTAGCCCCAACAAGCATTTCGCCCTGCTTTTCTATGGTTATCGTGCCCTTAGCCGGGCTGTCAGTGCATTCCGCAACAAGGGTCTGCGCCGCTTGATCTTTTATTTCGAAGGGTATGGCATTTTCGTTTAACAAATACGAGTACGGCGATTCCAATTCATGTAAAGTATATTTGCCGTACGGCAACGGTTCAGGCAATGTCAGTGTTCCGCTGCCATCCGTTTCAAAAATGTCCAGAGTAACAGGCTGCGGATACTGTATATGCTGTTTAACAATATCGCCGGATGAATCCTTTATCTGAAACTTAGCCCCGGCGAGGGGAATAACTTTTCCGCTCTCCGCATCCACTTTTACTATTTTAAGATTTAATTCGATAGTGTCGTTTTCAAGTATAAATGGATATGTCCTGTTTTCCGCTGAAACGGAAACCTTAAATGGGGCTACCAGCTTTCTGCCCTCGTTCGCTGCACTTGGCAATTCTGTCACTATATATTCTCCGTAGGGCAGGAGCTTGGATATCCCAAAACCGTTTTCATCGGTCTTTATTTTGTCCAGTACTTCGCCGCTTAATATAAGCTTTACTTCAAACTCAACATCCTTAAGCGGCTCTTTTATGTTTTCGTTACCCTGCTCCGGCTCACCTGTAAGCGGTTTACTCGCAAACTTTATTACGGAGATTTTACCCTCGACAACTTTGTTTTCTACGGTTTCAGATAACAGGGCGATTTCTTCATTTTGCTCGGCATAGGCAATGCGAAAAGGATATTCCTTTTGTGATAGGGTATATCCTCTTGGCGGGGTGATCTCTTTCAGAATATAGTCCGTTTCGATGGGAAGCTCCCCGCTCTGCACGCTGCGGCTGTTAGCGGGGCATTGCAGGGTTTCGATAAGAATGCCGCTTGTTGTGTATATTCCAAAGGTAGCGCCTGTCAAAGTCGCGTCACCCTGCGCTTTGTCAGCAGTGTCCTTATCCGCTTTCGTGACGGTTATTTTGCTTACCTGTGGTTTCTCAGGAATATCTACCCGCTCATATGCAATGGGCGTATATTGGTCTTCATAACCCAAGGCCACGGTATATGTCGTTGGATTCAAAACCATTTTTGAAGGCGCGGTTTTCTCTTTTACGGTATATGTATGGCCTATGGGGAGTTTCTTGCTCTCACCGTAACCTGAAACGTTCGTTATAATGGTATCCACAATGGCGTTATCGGAATCCCTGACCTCAAATACCGCTCCTCCAAGTGAGTAGTTACCCATGCTTGGATTGCTGTTGCTCTTATACAGCTGGATAATGCCCTCGCCGCGCTGGTCAATTATATTTGCCGTTGTGGTTTGGCTGGATATTACCGGGACATTTACGTTATTTGTGTTCAAAAGATAATTTACCTTTGCCTGTATCTCCACCAATCGGTAATCCCCTGCAGGAAGGTCTGAGCATATTGCTTTTCCATCAGCGCCGATTGTAAGGGTATCCACCAAAACATTATCGCTGTCGTAAAGCTCGAATACCGCACCTTCCTGACTGCCGCCGTCACTGCCAACTTTTACAATTTCAAGATTACCCAAAGCATCAGTGGTCATATTCAAGTCTTTTGAAGCTGCAATCTCCATACCCTTGCCGACAAGAACAACATCCTGTTCATCGCTGTCGCTTGGAGTATAGTAGGCATAATTTGCCGCAACTCTGTCATCATAGCCTTTTGCTGTCAGGGTAATCTTCTTACCGGCATTTTGAGGCGCTGCGGGAATCTTTATCGTCAAGATATCTCCGCTATCTCCGGTAAAGCCCTCAACAATTGAACCTGTGGGAAGCTTTGTCTTATCAAGTGTATACCCGCCATGCATATTCGTAAGGGTGGCTTTTGTAGTTCCTTCAAAAAATGTGCCTGTTCCATCCTGAACCAGGGTTATGTTCGAAGGCGTGAATTTCACGGAATGGGTCAGTTTCTGCTGCGCCCGAGCAAGATTTAACAGGTCTATTGCAAAGTCCCAAACGGCATCAGCCGAAGACGTACCTTTGGATCGCACTTGACCGGGATGATCTTTTAGGTTAGTGAAGCCATAAAAGCTGCCGTTAGGCGAACCCGTCTGCTCTGATAGCCAAAAGCGTACAGCGTTCGCCGTTGCATAACGCGCTTGGCTGGAGGATAAACCACCACTACCGTTTGGATAACCTCTTTCAAGTATTATTTGCAACCCTAATCTTGTTTTCGCTGAGTATTTTGTTGTCGGGTCATATTCCGTTGCAGAGCCATGAGGGCTGTTTTTAGCATGTTGCAGACAGTATGCCACAATCTCTGGGCTTGAACCGTCCACATAATGGTATGGTGTGTCCAGTGAATGCCAGCCGGAGTCGTTATGGTATTCAAAGTATTCCGTTGGTTCTTCCCTTGTATCAACATCCACTGTATTTGCTGCAAGTGCGTTTACAGGGAAAATGGAAAGGGATAAAAGAACAATCAACAGAATTGCCAGAATCCTTCTTGTTTTGTTCATAAAAATATCAACCTCCTTTAATTTGGGTACAAAAAAACACCGCGTTTGCGGTGCTAAAAAGATGAAAATATGCTTTTTATATCTATCTATTCGATGCCTAGATCATCGTGCTGTGATGGAAGGGGCGCGATGATGACGAAATACATAACATCGTTTCTCCATGCAGCTCCTATACCGAAATACTGGCGGTCAGGCAATAGAAAATCTGTAGTATGGGCTGTGGATGCCGCGCCTTCGTTGTATGCGGCATTCAAATCCTTGGTTAGCACTGTTCCTACGGTTTCGGAGAACATATTGTCAGAATGATCAGCCCTTCCATTGCCACGTTCAGCAAGCTTTTTAGCATGTACTGCGGCTATTTCATTCAGCTTAGGATGTGTCTTTGCTGGTTGAGCCCCATAGCATTCATCATCCTTGTATTGTTCATCAGAACCATAAAACTCACGGTATTCATTGATTCCGTCCATGATTGCTTGTATATATTTATCGCCCATCATGGTAATGACAGGGCTTATCGGGGTACTGATCTTTCCGCTGATTTTGCTATATCCACTTGCCTTATGTGACTTGCTTAGCGCCTTTATTTTGTAATAATATGACTTTTTGAGCTTCACCTTTTTGTCTACAAAACTCAATTTATTCGTTTCGCCAACCTTGGTATACCCGCTGCTTTTCTTTTCCGAACGGTATATCCTGTAAAGATACGCACCCTTTGATTTATCCCATGACACTTTAACATATTCTGCCGAGATTTTGACTTTGATACTCTTTGGCGAGGGAGGAGCATTTGAAGCCGCAAGCGCTGCGCTTGGAAAAAGAAATACGCTAATCAACATTAAAAGCGCAAAGCTAAACTTTATGCTTCTGTTCATGCCGATACCTCCAAAAATGCTATGATTAATTTATTGGGAGCATAGCATGAACCTTAACATAGTTCAAACTTTTCTCTTTAACCCCTAATATATTTCTCAGTATTATTTATATCAGTCTTATTAGCCCGTAAAATTTCCGGTTCTTGAATCGTAAAATTTACGATTCAGGCGAAACAGGCATAGGAGGCCGCATATGGCATATAAAAATTAGATTTGGCTTGCCTAGCCCTTGCCGTATTTCATCAATAAGCTGTATACTCTGAAGCTCACGAAAGGCTTTTGTGCATGTCTTGTCGGATATGTTCAATAGCTGCTGGATATCCAAACGGGTAAAGATCAAATAGATCTCACCGTATACGTTTACCCAGCCGTTTTGCTTAGAAAGGTACATCCGGTCAAGCAGCAGAGCATATAGCATCTTAGCGTCATTTGACAGAACGTCATAGGGCGGTACAAACAGGTCTTTGGGCAGCATGATATAGCTGTGGGTATTGCTTTCAGTTATTTTATATCTGCTCACATAGTATTTTCCTCCTTATCTTTAATTATATTAGTCCTCCTAATCTTCTTTCAGCCTTTCAAGCATTATCCGCTTGTGCTTGCGTTGTTCGCTATCCAAGGGGTCAAAGTTTTCAAGGAAACAAGCGTACTATACCCTTGTACAGATTTGGCAAGCCCTCCTGTCCTTGCGCTTATATAGCTCCTTATATTTCTTGGGTATACGCTTGCCCGGCAAATGCTTACAGCAATCAATGCACCTTCCCGTGCTAACAAACAAAATCGTATCCATATAAAAACCTCCTTTGGGAGAAATAAAAAAACGGCTACTTGCCGCATAACATTGAGAAATATTATCTTTCAAATCCTCTGCTTTTTGGTTTTACTTTTTTCAATTCATTGCAATTAGGCTGCCTTCCATCAAAAATATCTTTGTTCAGCTGGCGTCCGAGTTTTTCTTTTGAAATCGCAAACACCTTGTATTCGTCTGGAACATTGATTCCATCATAATTTTCTTGAAACGTATTACCATTGCTTCGGATATATCCCTTCTCGGTAAACGTCCCACCGTCATCAAGGCGAATGTCGCATCCGAATCTTTCATAATCAATATAAGTTGATAAATTACCCATGTCTTTTGTATCGTAGCAGCCGCTTTCCTCAATCCAAAAATATCCAAGAGCATATTCGTCTTCGATACCATCAATATAATCAAAACAGTCGAGATTATCTGTGAGATTAATAAGGTCTTTTAAACTGCCACAGTATTCACCTTTTGAAATTGCCGCTTCATAAGCCTGAATCTCGTAATTTGACATATTATCTAGCTTAGAAGAAAGATAATTGAGTTCATCTATGCTGGCATATTCACTTAATAGTTTATAGATCCCATCTATCTCTGTTTCATAGTCAGTTATAAAGAATTCCTCATATCTGGCACCATCGATACCGATTCTTCGGAAAGTCTGCTTTAGGTCTTCCTTTGTAGTCGGAAAACTGTGCCATTCGCCAACGAGTTTCCCTTCTACATATTTACCTAAATTAGTAATATATGCGCTGATTATTGACATTGATATCACTTCCTTTCAAAGTTTGTTAATGCAATAGCAAAGCGTTAGATTTGAACTCGTTTCAAGTTCTCAATTAAACTATTAAATATTAGGCTGATTTGATTTGTTGTTTGCGTTAATCTCCTGCCTGTTACGGTGCTGCAAATAGAAATCAAGGGCTTTTTGTGTAATTGCAATCCGCTTTTCTTCCGGCATTTCGGGATTGAAATACCGTTCTGTAGCTTTCTCTAATCCTAAAGCATAGCTTATCTTTTTTGTTGCTTCCTTTGGTGTAACGCCTCTGCCGAAATACTGCTTTATAGACGAAAAGTTTATCTTCGGGAATTCGTTTGAGTTCCTGTTCATCATTATTTCTTCCATGCTATCCTTGTCCAGCTTGCCCATTTCACTGAGTTTCCGCATTTCTGACGCTTGCTGTTGTGATGGGGGAAGTAACCCTTTTTCATTTCCGTCACCAGTAAGCAGCGACAACAAATCCTCCTGATTTTGTTTCGGTAGATAGGATAGCTCAACGGATGGAATAAACTTAATCCGCCCTTCGTCTACCATATCAAGAAGCGGAGGAATCAGCTCGGTTAGGCGTATATAGCGGGATATTTGGTTTCTACTTTCACCACTTTGGTCAGCGACAATATCTCTGGATTGCTTGCCATCATAATTCGGCCCAACTTGGGCTGAATTCTTTGAGGGCCTTCCAGCCTGCCGTTTTATAGCTTCCAGCTTCATCTTATATGCAAAGGCTTTCTCGCTTAAAAGTATGTTTTGCCTCTGCCCGTCAAGGTTCGTATCAACCATCATCACAATGGCGGTTTCGTTATCAACATCTTTTACAATAGCTGGAACAAAGGCAAACTCATTTGCCCTCGCTCCTTCAAAACGCCTATGCCCCGCAATGATTTGATATCTGCCCTCATGTTCCGGATTTGGGCGTAATATGAGGGGTGACAATATCCCATGCTCCTTTATGGTCTGCGCCATTTCATCTATATTATTTATCTTAAATGGATGATGGGGGAAATGGTCTATAAAAGAAACATCTATGTTTTCTATGGTTTCTTTCGCTTTACTTGGCTCGGTTGGCTCAAAAAAGTCAACGGGTTTGATCTCTAGTTTTTTTGCCACAATCAACCGCCTCCTTTGTAAAGTCTCTGAACGCTTCTGTCAGCTTTCCGTTTGGATCGTATTCGTATATGCTCTTTCCCGCAACAACAGCTTCCTTTGCCTTAACGGAAAAGGGAATCATGGTTTTATATATTTTGAAATACCCGCCGCAGGATACCCGAAGGTTTTCAATCATTTTCCTTGCAAGCCTTGTTCTGGTATCGGCCATATTTACCACGATCCCGTCGATTTTAAGGTTCGGGTTTATATTCTTTTTTACTCTGTTTATGGATTTTGTCAGCATCTCCAAGCCTTTTTGAGAAAGATATTCCGCTTGTACAGGTATAATTACGCTATCCGCTGCCACAAGGGAATTGACAGTAAGAAATCCCAAGGATGGCATTGAATCAATTAATATGTAGTCATAGTCCTCTTGGATTTCGCTTAATATATCCTTCAGCACCGATTCCCTTGAAAGTACATTTACCAAAGCTGGTTCTATACCTGAAAGCTGGATGTTAGATGGTATAAAATCAACACCCTGCGATTGCATAAGGTATTCACGAACATCCAATGGCTCATCGTTTATGGATTTCAGCATTGCGTCCGATATGGTATTTTTGAGTTCGTCCGGCTTTTGATATCCAAGGCATGTTGTGAGATTTCCCTGCGGGTCAAAGTCACAAAGTGCAACTTTGTACCCCATATTGGCAAGACCTACGCCTAAATTATGGCTAACCGTTGTCTTTCCGACTCCGCCTTTTTGATTGGCTATAGCGATGGTTTTACATTTTTGCATTGTAATGCTCCTTTTCAAGAAAATAGAATAAGCAAAATACCGGATTAAAACGCTTGTAAAGTGTAGAAAGCGGATAGTTATTTGGGCTTTACGCCGATTTAACTGAGGATATGGCGGCGGAGCAGAAGGCGAGGGCCGCTTACGAAAGGATACTTGATTTGACGGATGACCCGGATGTACGCGGGCCGATAAAGTTCTTACGTGAAAGGGAAGTGGTCCATTTCCAGCGTTTTGGTGAGCTGCTTAATGAGGTGCAGGGGATATTTGGCATCAGCTGCAACAAGATGATGGATATGAGGAACTATAAAGGTATGGTGGATAAAAACGCCTGCGGCATGGCCCAATATGGAATGCAAAGAGCAAGAGGAAGATAAGGGCATTTCTTGGCAAACGGCAACCGCCCGGACTACGTTAAAGGGCTGGGCTTAAACACTAGCAAGGAAAGCGCTATTACAGTAAATCGATGAATAACGCCGGCTGGCTCCGTTGTTAAATGGAGCCAGTCTGTTTTAATTTGAATACGCGGATAATTATTACAAAGTATATAACCATGAATAAGAATCCCGGCTTTGCTCACGTTTTCAGATATATGCCGAAATGCACTGGTCTAAGCGCAAGAGGCTGGCTGAGCAGTGGCATTACATTGTGCGTGACGCGCTGAAAAAGGCTGGAGTGCCAAAGAATGTATTCCACAAGCCTGCTGAGGTTTGCATATACGTGAACAGCCGTATGGACCGCGACAACCACAGCTATCTTTTGAAACTCATAATAGACGGGCTGAAAGGTCACGTTATCGAGGACGATTTGCGCAAGTATGTCCGGCGCACAAGCATAGAGCTATACGGCGGCAAAGATATTTTAGTTAGTGTACAGGAGGTATAAGGGGTGGCGGCTAAAAAGCAATATTGCAAAGTAAACAAAAAATGCGCCCGGAAGGACGCACTTAATATCAAAAATTATTTATCTTTGATTTGTAAAACAATCGCTGCAATAAATCGGTCGATCGTTTCTCGGTTGGAAAGGGATCTGGCAACTTACTCCACACGCTGCGCATGTTGCGTTGTACATCTCTCTCTGTTGCCTTCCGCTGCTTTTACGCATGTCGCGGCATGGTTTGCATCTTTGGGGCTCATTTGTAAATCCCTTTTCGGCGAAAAAATCTTGTTCGCTTGCCGTGAAAACGAATTCCTGACCACAGTCTTTGCAAGTAATGTTTTTGTCCTGATTCAATTAGAATACCTCGTTTAATAAATTATGCCTTTGTTGCGGCATTGATTATAATAATACACGGAATGTACTTCGAAGTCAAATTTTATTGGTATTGAAGTGGAGACATCTTGGATAAAACCTAGTACAGCAATTAAAACAATAACCGCCTGATGTTGGCGCAGCAAGCGGCTATACCGTATGTTGTATCTGGATGCCTTGGTTATATACAATATGCGGGAGGTTTACACATTTTTTAGGCACTAACAACTAAAACAGTTTTGTATAGATAGAATTAGGTAGCCTCTTTAATATGAAAGCAATTAACGCCCACCTTTTCGTTATATATACTGATTTCTTTTTTGAATTAATTGCTTTATATATTTGATGACCCGCTACGGATACAGGCGTCACCCAAAACAGCCCATCGCCCTGTGCCATAGCGGTATCCATAAATCCAGGCTTTATATCTGTAATAGAAATATTGGCTCCTCTCTTTTTCACTTTACATTGCATACCTTCCAGATAATTTGATATAAAAGACTTTGAAGCATTATAGGCAGGGCACTCGGAGCTTCCTCTAAGTGAAGCAATTGACGAAATAACAGCAAGATGGCCGCTTCCCTTTAATTGAAAATAATTCACGGATGTGCAAATCAGTGATGTCACGCCTGTAACATTTGTATTTATCGTCTCTAATTCCAAATTCCATTCCAGTTCCTTATTCGTATATCCGGTTCCAGAACTAATAACGATTAAGTCAACTCCGCCCATCTCAGTAATAAGATCTTCTAATTGCAATTTAGATATCTTGCAATCAGTTATGTCCATGTATTTTACAATCGAATCAAAAGGAAGGTTTGATTTCAGTTCTTCAAGCAATTCAATACGTCTTCCCGTTAGTCCAAGCAAAATTTTATCTTTTGAAAACTGTTTTGCAAGTTCTTTTCCTATCCCGCTGCTTGCACCAATGATAATTGCTTTTATCATATATACACATCCTAATATATACGTTATAATCGCGGTATTCCAGTACCGCAATGGTTTTCGCTCCGGTATGGGTTATTGGAATAATCTACTTATACAGATATCATACTTGTTTACGTCAATAAATCAATATGATCATTATCCAAATACATATGCAATAGAGCTAGTAGATTATTTATAATTGGCAAAATGCAGTCGAAAAGAGAGAATGAGTGAGTATTCGTTAGCAGGGGTGGTTAGGGGTTACTGCGGATGAGCTTTTGAAGAATTATCTATCCAAAAAAAGTAGTTCTATGACTATTGATTATGGAGCACTTGTCAATAATGACTCAAAAGTTAAAGAAAAAATAAATGATGAACTTGGTACTATGACCAAGTTCATGCAAAGTAATTCCAGTAAGTTTGGTACGAGTTATAAGAATGTTAACTCTACCAATTGGAACAAAATAACAAGCGTATCAACTAATTCTATGAAATTTGCTTTGAATAAACATCATTTTAGATTATCTGCAAGAGTCAAAAAAATCAGACCAAAAGTGCTTGATACAACCCGAAGACCGGGCGGTTTAAAATGGTTTCGAGGAAGCCAAGCGGTTTAAGAGTTACTCACTCTTTCGCTGATACAACGATTGTGGGCTAACCACCTCGTCCACTATGAATACAGGACGGTTGCGTGAAGCATCGAGTGTACGCCAAAGGTATTCAGCAATAATGCCTAAAGAAAGGTTTGTAAGCCCAAACCCGATGAGTATAATGCTAATTAGAGTGGGCCAGCCCGCCTGATAAGGAAATATATTAAATATCTTTACTACTAAAGTATGTAATGCGACTATAAAGCCTATTATTGCAAATACAATTCCCAAAATGCTTACAAATCTTATGGGTGCAAATGAAAAAGCAACAAACGAATCTATAAACATCTTTATCTTTTTGGATAGCACCCATTTTGATTGACCCTTTGTACGGGCTGCGTAATCAACATCGATTATCGCACATTTAAATCCGAGATTAATTATTTGCAAAATAATTGATGAATTAGCTTCAATATGTGTATTAAGATGATCTTTAATCTTATTATTAAACATTACATTATTGACACCCTTTTGGGGATAGTATGGAATTGCAAATCGCCTTATTGCTTTCGAATAAATACTTGAAGTAATGCGGGCGAACCCGGAGACATTCACTTCTCTCTTTTGAGCGCATACAAGATCATGGCCTTCTAATATCTTCTCATACATTTCGCTTACCATGCTCAAGGGTTCCTGCATGTCAGCACCCATAAATACACATACCGGCGCGGATGCATTGAGTAATCCTGCGCGCGTTGCCGCATGCGATCCGAAATTTCTGGAGAGTTTGACCAGTTTAATTGTAAAATTACTAATTTTTTGGTTTTCCAATACCTCTATAGACCTATCAGTAGAACCATCATCAACAAAAACCACCTCAATATTATACTCTTTTTGAGAAGCGAAAATTTCCAAACATTTGCAAAGAGGCTCAATGTTCTCTTCTTCATTTAGGAAAGAAATAATTATAGATAGGTCCGGATACATAAACTCCACCTCAGATTCTAATTATCTTATACTCTTAATATGGTTTAAAAATCTATCGTGTTGAATAGCAAAATTTCCACTCACATGCTGTCCTTCATTAACATCTGTCGTAACAACTGATCCAAGCGAAATACGAGCCCAATCGCCTATCCTCTGGTGGGATACAGTTGAACCAGGGCCAACCATCACATTATCGCCAAATATTGCGGAACCGCAAATTACAGATCCCGCAATAATAAAACAATTTTTGCCCGTTTTACATGCATGGGATATATGTGTGAGATTATCAATTTTAGTTCCATTTCCCAAAATGGTATTATCCCACGTAAAAACTGCTTTATCGACACAGGTATTATAGCCTATTTCTACTTTTTTACCTATAACGACTCCGCCACAATGTGTAACCGACAATATGTCGTTGTTTTCAAGCCTCTTATATTCAAATCCCTCTCCGCCAATTACGACCCCTGCCCTTATATTGACATCAGCTCCAATTGAGACGTCCTCTTTTATACTAACAAATTCTTCTATAATGCAATTTTGTCCTATGTTTACATTAAATGGAGCAATATATGCCAAAGGGCTAATAATAGCGCTTTCGTGGATAAATGTGGGTTTCTTATCTCTCCTGTAGCTTTTTTCCTGGCAAAGAATATTATGCAAATTAAAGAAATCAGTTCTTGGATTTGCCGTTACTGCAATTCCAATATCATCTCTATTTATTTTTTTAAGCAGTTTATCAGTACAAAAAATGCAAGAAATGCTTTCGTTATCATCTATTTCATTTAAGTATTTTTCATCTTCAATAAAAGTAAGTGATTTTGTAGGTGCTTTTAACTTGCTCATTGTAAGTGCAAAAAACGCGCCGTCTTTAATAAGTTTCATATCCTTTTGAAGCCATTCCGACAAAAACATCTAATCACCCCATCCTATAAATTTATTTCTGAAATATGCTTGAATTCATATTTCCTTTGCTTCGCCAAATTAATTAAATTATGGAAAAATGAACGAGTCCCAATTTTTTTATTATCACATACATATTTTATAAGCTCCTTATACTCATAAAATGAACTCCTTGCGGATTCATATCGTAATGCAGTTTCTGTATTTAAAAAAATATGTATTGGGTGAAAATCAAAAACCTTTATACAATTCTTCTTATCTAGATAAACTTCTGGCAAAGGCTTGTTTTTATCGCTAAAATACACATCATCTTCATAAAAATGCGGTAATTTGATTGTATCAAAAAAATACTTATAAGGCTTCAAATCCATACCGGCATCAATTGGTATATAAGTGTTCAAATCATATTTAATCCCCTTGCCGGCCATGTATTTAACTATTAGTGAACTATTAAACAAAGCATGTGATCTAGTACTAACCGCTTCAGGAACCAATTCAAGTAAATCATCTATTATTTTAGTGTAACTTCTAATCTCTTTTAACTCCATCAATCCATTAAAGTTTGGATGAATGCCTAATTCAAATAAATTATTTTTTCTTAGTTCATAAATAAACTTTGTTTCATGTGTTACAAAAAAAGTTGCTTTTATATTAGCTTTGATCAAAAGATCACAAGTATATTCAATCACTTCGTCTGACGCCCAATCCATATCAAATGTTAAGTATATATCGTTGTCCCATTTTTGATCCATGATTATAAAAGACCTCTTACTTAAATTAAAATCCGTTTTGTTAGTATATCATAAAATTTATTTTTTGTATAAAAACTCATTATAAATCTTCAGGACAATCGCAAAATTTAGCAATTTGGGGTGATGCAACCGAATTGCAGTACAGCGGAAAAGTCTGGTTCAGCAGAAAAGGAGAGGTACCTATATCAAAATATGAGGCAGTTTTAAAAAAGAAATCGTCAGGTTTGTATAACGAGGGCGGATGAAATGCAAAGAGACTGGCTAATGAAGTCGGCGTGCATGAGGACACAAGGTACAACGGGTGGCGCAACAACAAGAAGATACTATCGGTCAATCTAAGGGGCCGTTTACGCGTGGTCATGATTGAGGTGGCGGGTCCGTGGGTTTTTTCCTTTCTACTACAGATTTAGAAGGATATATGCAAATGCAGAATAAATGATTTATTTCGATCCGTTATGAAAAAACTTGAAACCCAGATGAATATGAATCTAGTATCATGTTGCATTCTCAGAAATTTAGAAAGAATTGATCCGACAATGAGAATATCGACAAAAATAATTGCTTGCCGATTTGTGGTAATAAGTAATTCAATGGCGATGGCTAATGGTCTCGTTCTTTTTTTTCGTAACAGATTGAAAAGCAATTATATGCAAATATTCCATAATCCTGGATTGTGTTGATCAATTCAACCAGATATCCGTTAGATATACAATCCCATATCTCTGAAAGATAATTGGTCGCACTGAAGAGATTACTCGTCATGTAATATGCGGTGCATACTTTTTCCACGATTAGGCCTTCAATACAATCGTTTAGCGAAATGAATACATTGTTGCCGACTTCGTTATATAATAGTCTAAAATACTGTGAAAACTCCTTTATATATTTTTCTAAATCATTTTCTTTCGCAGCCACAAGCATATTCATTATGTTTGCATTCATATCTTGAAACAGTGTTGAATCTTTTTTCAAGCTTTTGTTATCTCTGAAACTATTTTGGAGAATGATAACTACTTGCGTATCGATCGCTGTGCCTAATACAAATACTTCATACATTTTTTCATAGCCCAAAATCGTTGACCAAGCGGTAGCTTCTTCAGCTATTCTGTTTCTTTTTGTTATCCTCGTTCCTTGCGATGTGCGTGATTCAAGAACCCCCAGATAAGTAAGTGTCTTGACAGCCTCTCTGACAGAGGTTCTGCTGACACTAAATCTCTCCGCAAGTTCCTGTTCCGTAGGGATTTTTTCGCTTTGCTTATATGTTCCATCCGCAATCATTTTGCGGATCTCGTTCATAAGCTGTTCTACTATTGTCTTTTGTCTTATATCCGTCATAATCAGGATTCACCTTACCTAAAAATTATTGAGTTTGCAAGTGTTTATACTTTCTAGTTTGTTTATCATATAAAAGACATGGTATCACAATATAATTGTATTTTGCAAATCTTTCTTAATAGATATACTTTAGAAGACATTTTCAAGTAATAACTTAAGAACTAATATTCTTTTATATAGTAATTTATACAAAATATATTAAAAAGTGCTTGACAAAAAAAGAGACATAGACTATCTTTATACTATAAAACATATTCTTTATCATACAAAGATATAAAACACTTTCCAAACTTATTTTGACCTGAATACTAATGGTGTACTCTTTTAATCTTTCTCTGAATTAAAAATTATTTTGAGGTAATTGCAGATGAGTCTTTGTCTTAAAAACAAGGTCGCGGTAGTTACAGGAGCAGGTAGTGGTATTGGCCGAGCAATTGCTGAAAAGCTTGCAAGAATGGGTGCCAACGTATTTGCGACGGATTTTAATCTCCAAGGAGCAAAAGAAACGGTTAATGGAATGCCGATGGAATTAGACGAACAAAAGCACGAACCGTTATTTCTTGATGTTACAAAGCGCAGTTCCGTGGACGAAGCGATTGAGGCTGTTTCAGAAAAATATGGGCGTATTGATATTTTGGTGAATAATGCCGGCGTATCGAGCATGAAAAGATTCGAAGATCTTACAGACGAAGATTGGGATTCAAATTTCAATATCAATATAAAGGGTATGTTTTATTGTACACAGGCAGCGTTGCAATATATGAAAAACATTGATGCGCGCATAGTTAATACTGCATCAATGGCGTCTATCAAAGGTTTGCCCTATCTTGTTCATTATTCGGCATCAAAATGGGCGGTAGTAGGATTTACAAAAGCCATTGCCGTTGAATTTGCGCCATATGGCATTCGTGCAAATTGCGTATGCCCGGGGTATGTTAAAACCTCGATGCAGGAAAGGGAACTGCAATGGGAGGGCGAATTACGAAAAATGAAGGCGGAAGAGGTAAAGGACGAATATATT
>JAVBOF010000046.1:0-10457 GCA_031550915.1 Eubacteriales bacterium
CATATATTCCTCTGTTTCATATCCCGTAAGGCTATACTCCCTTCGGTTTATATTTACTGTGGTGGTGATTTTTTCCATAATGGCACCCCCGCTAAACTGATTAAGGTGTAGCCGAGCTTTGCATATCCGTAAATATCCGGAGCGTGCATACCGTTTAAACGGATAAAACGCTTTGTTGCAGCGTATCTATTTAACTCTTCTAACCTTAGGGACAATTATATTACAATACAATTATTTCCGCAACTGTGCAGCGTATTCATTCTCAAGCGCCCGCGTTATTTTACCTATAACCGTATTTACATCCTCGTCCTTTAACGTACGGTCATCCGCCCGGAAGACCAACGAAAAAGCCATACTTTTCTTTCCCTGCTCAATTTGTTTGCCTTCATAGACATCAAACAGCACAGTGCTCTTTAAAAGCTTCCCTCCGGCTTTCTTAATACAGCTTTCCAATTCGGCGGCCGTTGTTCCCGAATCCACCACTACAGCCATATCCCTCTCTACCGCTGGGTATTTTGGCAGCGCTTCAAATTGTATATGCCCTTTCATATTTTCGTATATATCCTTTATATACAGCTCTGCGCAATACGCTTCACCGTCAATTCCGTACGCTTCCGAAACATTTGGATGCATTTGCCCGATTATAGCCACAAGGCTTTTGCCTGTATATACGGCGGCGGATCTGCCCGGATGCATATATTGCGGCGTTTCAGCTATATATACTAGCTCCTTCCCGCATATATAGGCCAATATCTCCTCTACTATGCCCTTCAGCTCGAAAAAATCAAAACTTCCGTCCAATCCGATGCATAAAACTTCCTTTTCAACCGGCAGTTCTTTGCCATCTTCCGGCAGATAGACTTTTCCCATTTCAAACAGCATCACGCTTTCATTTTTCATATTTACATTATTTGCAAGTACGTTCATCATCGACGGCAGCATGGATTTCCGCATCAAGCTGTAGTCCTCGCCCAGCGGGTTCAAAAGCCGAATCCTCGGCGAATCCTCTTTCTCACCAAATATGCTGAAATCATTCGGTGATATAAACGAATATGTAGAGCTTTCCTGTAATCCCATTGCAACGCAAAGGCTGCATAACTTATCGCGCAGCTTTTGCAGGTCATTCTTCCTGCCGATGCTACTAGCGCCTATCAATGTAGATGGAATGTTGTTGTATCCATAATATCTCGCTACCTCTTCAGCAACATCCGCCATGCCTTCCATATCGCCCCGCCAATACGGTATCTTGCAAACAAGTGTATCTCCGGATAAATCCGTATCGATAAACAGTTTTTTCAGAGCGTCCCTCATATATTCACCGGTGAGCTCAGTACCAAGATGGGCATTTATGGCTCTTATGCTTGTCTCTATTATTTGCGTTTCATATTGCTTTGAAGCAACATCTACAACTCCGCCCAATACCTTTCCGGCGCCAAGCTGTACTACAAGCTCCAAAGCCCTTTCCAATGCGACTTTTTGCACAACGATATCCAATCCTTTGGAAAAACGCGCAGAGGATTCGGATTGCAGGCCCAGCGACCGCGACGTTTGCCTGACACTGCTGCTTTTGAAATTCGCAGATTCAAAGATCACCATCTTTGTATCTTCTTTTATCTCGCTATCCTCGCCGCCCATTACGCCGGCGATGGCAATAGCCCCCTGCGTATCCGTAATGGCAAGCATATTGCCGTTTAAAATGCGTTTTTTACCGTCTAAAGAGACGATCTCTTCGCCATCTTTCGCCCTGCGTACGATTATCTTGCCGCCGTGTATACACTTGGCATCGAATGCATGCATAGGCTGGCCGGTCTCAAGCATAACGTAGTTTGTTATATCCACGATATTGCTTATGGGGCGTATGCCCGCAGCGCGTAATGCCCTTCTCATCCATTGCGGCGAAGGCGCGATCTTAATATCGACTGCGGCGGCGGCCATATATCTCGGGCACAGCTCATTATCGGCTATTTCCACGGATAAATGCTCGTTGATATCTCCCTTTGTTTCGTATTTAGTTATTGAATGATCTTTGAAATCCCTGTCCAAAAACGATGCGGTTTCTCTGGCGATACCTTTTATACTCAAGCAATCCGGCCTGTTTGCTCCGACTTCAAATTCGATAACAGTGTCGCTTAGCTCTAATGCGTCAAGAAAATCATCGCCAGGACATAACCCTTCTTCCAATATCAATATTCCATCGACCGACGCGCCCGGCACATCCTCATCCGTTATGCCTATCTCTGCACCGCTGCAAAGCATACCGTCCGATTCGACACCGCGTAGCTTGCCGCGTTTTATATTCAGTCCGTTTGCAAGCGTGGCGCCGTGCAAGGCGGCGGGAACCAATGCCCCTTCATATACGTTATCCGCGCCCGTAACGATTTGCACGGTCTCTTTACCTATAGATACTTGGGCGACCTTCAACCTGTCGGCATCCGGATGCTTCTCAAGCTTGTCTATCCTTCCGATAACGACGTTTGAGATACCATCATACATAGTTTCTATGCCTTCGATACCATTTCCGCCCATTATCATCTTTTCTTTAAACTCTTCCAACGGTACATCTATATCAACGAATCTTTTCAGCCAACTTACCGGTACTTTCATTCTTCTACCCCCTGAATTGCGATAGGAACCGCGTATCGTTTTCCGAAAGCAACCTTATATCGCTGATCCCATACTTAATCGTCGCAATGCGGTCTATTCCCAAGCCAAAGGCGAATCCTGAATAAACATCCGGGTCTATGCCGCAGGCTCTAAGTACATTCGGATGTACCATTCCACTGCCCAAAACCTCTATCCAGCCCGCTCCCTTACATACCCTGCATCCTTTGCCTTCACATGCAGAGCATGTTACGTCCACCTCGGCGCTGGGCTCGGTAAAAGGGAAATGCCCAGGCCGGAAACGAGTTTTCGTCTTTGGGCCAAATAAGCCTTTTGCGAATGTGTCCAGAGAACCCTTTAAATCACCGAAGGTAACACCTTTATCTATAACCAGAGCTTCAAGCTGGTTGAATACCGGCGAATGCGTCGCGTCGACATCATCGCTGCGGTACACCCTGCCCGGGCTTATCATCCGTATCGGAGGCTTTTGCTCCAGCATGGTATGTATCTGCACTGGCGATGTGTGCGGGCGCAAAACGATATTCTCGGTTACGTAGAATGTATCCTGCATATCCCTTGCCGGATGGTTTTTGGGGATATTCAGCATCTCAAAACAATATTTATCGTAATCGATCTCCGGCCCTTCCTTTATCTCGAACCCCATGCCGATAAAAAGATCGATGATTTCGTTATTTACCAAAGTAAGTGGATGCAAAGAGCCTAATCTTTTCCTCTTTGCAGGCAGGCTGATATCCAGCTTTTCTTTCAAAAGGCGCTCGTCTTTTTCTTTGCAGCCTAAAACGTTTTCCTTTTTTTCTATCTGGTCTTCTATATGCTGCCTGGCTTCGTTAACCATCTGCCCCGCTGCAGGCCTCTCTTCTGCCGGCAGATTGCCCATGCTCCTAAGCAACTGGGTCAAGCTTCCTTTTTTACCCACGATTTCTACCTTTATATCCTGAAGCTCCGCAATGCTCTGCGTACCGGATATCCTGCGTGACGCATCACTTTTAATCTCTTCCAGTTTTTCTCGCATCTTTCCCTCCAAATTCTTGGGTATGCCCGCTTATTCCCCTGTTTATAGCATAAACAGCGCTACTGACGCCGCCACCGCTGCGTTGAGCGATTCCGCCCTGCCCTTCATTGGCACTGCGCAAAGGATGTCCGCTATATCCAGCGCTTCCATGCTAAGGCCGTTACCCTCGTTTCCCACAAGTAAAATGGCATCTCCGCCGGGGCTTAGACCGCGTATGTCCTCGCCGTCCTGATGCAGCGCGATTATTTTACTGCCCCACTGCTTTTGAGCCATAACAGACCCGGAAAAATCCGCGCATCTTATCACAGGCATATGGAATACTGATCCCATCGAGGAACGCAGCACCTTTTGCGAATATATGTCCGCGCATCCCATTGAAAGCATTACAGCGGAGGCTCCAAAGGCATCGGCGGAACGTATCACCGCGCCGACATTGCCCGGATCCTGCACATCTTCCAGCGCGAGAACAAGCCCTTCTATCCGTTCGCTTGCGGCATCGGGTTTATCCATTGGCAGCAGAAAAACGCCTAACTCGCCCTGGGGGGTCTTTGTGTCGCAAACGGAATCAAAAAGCTCCCCCTCTAAAACATAGCTTTCACTAATATCGGGAAAATGCCCGCTCCGGCCGCCAATATCGTCACTCTTGCGTAAAAAGAGCATCTGAAGCACATAGCCGTATTCTATCGCTTCGGATATTAGCTTCTTCCCTTCAACCATAAAAAGGCCGTTTTCCTTTCTGCCTTTTTGGGCTTTGAGGGATTTGACCATCTTTATCTTTTCATTTGAAAAACTCTTTATCTCTTTCATCTATGCCTCTAAGGAATATAGCAAAACCGCCGTGCTTGCGGCGGTATGGCTCAAAAGACTAAAGCGGCGGACTCTATTTCGCGGACACTTTGGCCACGTTGACCAATTCCGCAAACGCAGATGAATCGTTTACTGCCATTTCGGCGAGCATCTTGCGGTTCACCTCAACGCCTGCCTGCTTCAGCCCGCTCATAAATCGGCTGTAACTCATTCCGTTTATGCGCGCGGCGGCGTTGATACGGGTAATCCAAAGCCTACGAAAATCCCTTTTTCTCTGTTTGCGTCCACGATATGCATACGCGAGGGATTTCATGACCGCTTGCTTTGCAGACCTGTATTGCTTGCTTTTCGCGCCGTAGTATCCTTTAGCCATCTTCATTATCTTGCGACGCTTTTTATGTGAATGCGTGGCTACTTTTATCCTTGCCAATCTCTACACCTCATCTCTAGCTCATTTATATGGTATCAACTGTTTAATGTTCTTTTCTTCAGCGGCTACGATATAGCTTCCTTTACGTAAATTGCGTTTACGTTTACTGCTTTTCTTTGTCAGGATATGGCTTTTATATGCCTTGCCCCTTTTGACTCTTCCAGATTTTGTTAAAGAAAACCTTTTAGCAGCGCCCCTATGCGTCTTTACCTTGGGCATGTTGTTGCCCTCCTCTCCATTATGTGTTCTTGGGTGACAAAAACATGAACATATTACGGCCTTCAAGCTTTGGAGCTTTGTCCAGATTGGCTATATCCTTCATACCGTCATAAAAGGTGTTCATAACCGTCATGCCTATATCACTATGGCTCATCTGCCTGCCCCTGAAGCGGATAGAAACCTTTACTTTGTCTCCGGCGTTCAGGAACTTAACGGCATTTTTCGCCTTAACTTCAAGATCGTGGTGATCTATTGTCGCGCTCAATCGTATCTCTTTGATGTTGATAGTCTTTTGGTTCTTTCTCGCTTCTTTTTCTCGCTTTGATGCTTCGAATCTGTACTTGCCGTAATCCATGATCTTGCACACCGGCGGTTTTGCCGTCGGGGCAATTTTAACAAGATCAAGCTGTCTGTTGTTTGCTATTTCCATCGCCTGTTCTAATGGCATAATGCCCAACTGCTCTCCATCGTCACTTACAAGCCGTACTTCTTTGTCTCTAATTTCTTCGTTAATCATCAAATCGATACCGATATATAACACCTCCAAAAAAAATAGTGGATGCAAAAACACCCACGCTTAACTATAAATAGCTATTATCCTCATTTGACCCTTGCGGCAAAGCCTCGGGGTGAGAAGTGGATGGCTTCTGCTTTTACGAATGAAAGTTTATCATAAAACATAAGGCTTTGTCAACGCAAATCGCTCATTTTTTTGTTTAGCGCATATTGCATAAGACTGTCTATCTCCGGTTTTTCCAGATACCGCCACTCCCCTGCTGCGAGGTTTCCCAGTTTCAAACCTCCGATATTTAGCCGGATAAGGCGTATCACTTTCAGTCCGACTGCGTTGCACATCCTTCGTATCTGACGCTTCCTGCCTTCTTTTATGGTGATTTCAAACTTTGCGGAACCGCTTTTGTACCGGAAAATATTTAATCCTGCAGGTAATGTTATACCATCCTCCAGCATCACGCCTTTTTTTAGTAGCTCTTCCCAGCCTTCTACTGCCGTTCCCTGCGCATATACCATATACTTCTTTTCCGTTTCAAAGCTTGGATGGGTGAGAGAGTTAGCGAACTCTCCGTCATTCGTTAAAATCAGCAGACCTTCTGAATCCAAATCCAGCCTTCCAACCGGATAAACTCTTTCATATACGCCTTCCAACAGATCCAAAACCGTTTTTCTGCCGTGGGTATCCTTAGCTGTCGTCATGTAACCATTCGGTTTGTTCATGGCTATATATACTTTCTTCGCTTCAAGCAAAACGGGCTTGCCATCTAAAGAAACGCTGTCCCCAGGCATAATTGTAATGCCTGGCGTATCCGCAACGCTTCCGTTGACGCAAACCCTGCCGCTTGCAATTATTTCTTCACATGCCCTGCGCGATGCTATGCCCGCGTGGGCAAGATATTTTTGCAGCCTCATTTTTACCCCTACACATATAATTTAATACAATAGCAATACCGCTTATCCTGCTTTATTATGATACTGCCCGATCCATCTATCAAGCACTTTTTGCAGATTATACTCATAAGTGTTAGCAAGTACGTCCACAGTTGCGTAAAGCCGGTTTTGCGAAAACAGCTTTCCGTCCAGCGTCACGCTCATGGTGCCCAGTTCATCTCCCACTTTTACCGGCGCCGTTATCTCAGGTTTTAATGCTACATCCATCTTGAACTTATCCAGCTCATCCGCCCGCAAAGGCAATCTTATATCCGTGTCCAGTACCGCTTCAAGCCTATCTGTAACGCCTTCTTTAACCGGTATGGTACCAAACGATTCGCCTTTTTTATAAATGGTGATCATAGAGTAGTTGTTGAACCCGTAATCAAGCAGTTTTTCGCTTTGACCAAACATATCGCCGCAATTCAAAACCACGGAAACGATCTGCATGCCGTCCCTTTCGGCAGAGGCAACCAGACATCTGCCCGCTTCCTTCGTGTATCCCGTTTTTACACCGTTTCCGCCGTCATACCGCCATAGTATCTTGTTTTTATTGCGGAGAGCCCTGTCCCATTCATGTCCTTCCCATGGGATCCTCTTGGTTTGAGTAGATACAATGGTCTTGAACTTTTCGTTGTTCATCGCGTGCGCGGCTATCAAAGCAAGGTCAAATGCTGTTGTATAGTGTTGCCCGTTTGGCAGACCGTTAGGGTTCACAAAATTTGTATTGTTTGCCCCCAGCTCCTTAGCGCGCTGGTTCATCAAGGCGACGAAGTTTTCCACGTTTCCGCCAATATGCTCCGCTATCGCAACCGCGGCGTCATTTCCGGATGAAAGCATAAGCCCGTATAAAAGGTCCTCAAGCTTCATCTTTTCACCGACTCCAAGCCATATACTTGAGCCTTCGACTCCACTGGCATTTGGTCCTATTGTCACAATGTCTTCCAGGTTTCCTTTTTCAACCGCCAAAAGCGCTGTCATAACCTTGGTTGTACTCGCCATCGGAAGCTTTTGATCGGCATTGCTGCTAGACAATACGCGTTTTGTAGTAGCTTCCAGTACTATGGAAGATTTCGCGGCAATGCCGGGCTGCTCTCCCGCAGCCATAGAAACCGCGCTTCCAGTATAAAACACTAGCAAGAAAATTGCCAGCAAAACGCAAGTCCTTTTCATGCAATATTCCTTTCATGTATGCTTTAGTTTTAACCCTGCTGGCTGTCTGCACCGTTCTTTTTGAAATACTGCTGCAGATCGTTAATTAGCCTTGGTACAAGCTCTATGATCCTGTCATATGTACTTGGGTACGAAACCGGCAGCAATTCAACGTTATTGTTGTTTACGACCAAAAAAGCCATCGGATGCAGGCAAACACCTGCGCCTGCGCCGCCCGCGAATGGATATGAATTGTCTTCATCCATCTTCATATTTTTATCATGGCATTTTCCGTACTCACCGCCGCCCGCAACAAAGCCGAACGATACCTTGGATATCGGTACGATAACGGTTCCGTTTGGCGTCTCTATCGGCGCGCCCACTATGGTATTAACATCCACCATCTGCTTTATCTGCTCCATGGTGGTCCTCATGATGCTTTCAATGGGATGTGGCTGCATGTTTTACACCTTCTTTTTTTATAATTATTCCTGATTTGCTTTCCTGAATAATATTTGCCAGAGAAAGCCGTATTATACACTCAATATTAAACCTAAACCCGCCGCTGTATCTTGGCCGCACTTTTATTTCACAGCGACTTTTTTGCAGGCTTTCCAGCAGTGCGGATACCGAAAACAATAACGCCTGAACAAAACCGACCGCTAAGGCCGTCATATCCGCCCTTTCTTCAACACCAAATTCTGCGTCGAATAAAAGCTTTTCAACCCTTATACTCTTGATCACGGCAAAAATCAGGTTTTTTACCCTGACTTTGTATCGGCTTTCCTTTGCCTTTTTAACCTTTTTTAACGACGGAAATACCCTCTTTGTTTTTCCGTTTTTCATCAAGCGGTAAAGGCTATAGGAACCGTCCGTTTCTCTATTAACCATAAACCGTAAGCAAATTTTTATTGAGCCGAGAAAAGGCATTATCTTTATGCCAAGCTCAAGCTTACCTTCAAATGCAATTTGCAGGCAAAACCGAAAGGGAACGAACACAAGTAAAAGTAAAATGACCACTATGGCGGAAATTATATATATAAAAACCATACTATCTCTCCAAGCACAAAACCCTTGTTCGATTATTGCCAATTCACCTGACAATATTTCACATCATTTGCATGTGCTTGCTTGCTTTTTACACCTTTTCAACGTAATATATGGATGTGGAACAATCAAAAAACAACTCAGATGTGATACAACCAATTATTGAAAAAAGGCCTTTTGGTAGAAGAAATATCTTTTTCTTCGTTGGATTGGTATTCGTTGCCGCCGTATATCTGATACTTGCAAATATCCTTGACCTAAAGCTGATGGAACATAGCGATTATGATTCCTATACTTTGCAGGCGCTCAGGTGGAGGGAAGGATTTATTGCGCTCGCGCAAAACTATTCCTGGCTGGAGATAGCCCAATATAACGGGCAATTTTTCATAAGCTTTCCGCCATTTCCGGCAATTCCTATGCTTGTTTTAACATATTTCTTCAATTCAAACACTCCAAGTATGCTTGTTTCAGCCGTTTATTTCATCCTTTCATATTGTGCCGGGTACGGCTTGGCAAAACGATTTTGCACGTCATCGCTTACCTGTTCGGCTTTATCTGCGTTCCTCGTTTTGGGTTGCAATATGCTTGAAGTCGCACAGTTCGGCGGAGTTTGGAATATGGCGCAGATACTCGGTTTTTGCATGATTTTAACTGCGTTTTTTTGTGTGACCAGCAATAGGAAGGCAATGTGGGTTTTAGCTTTGACGGCTTTTGCTTTTGCCGTAGGCTGCAGGCCGCTGCAGGCTATATATCTTCCATTGTTTCTTTATCTGATGTATAAAAACACCGGTAAGGCTATCTTTAAGATGATCCCGTATCTGATAATACCAGCGTGCATAGCTGCCCTATACTGTGTTTATAACTATATCCGCTTTGATAACATCTTTGAATTTGGCCATAACTATCTGCCTGAGTTCGTTGAATCCGAAAACGGACAGTTCAGTACCGCCTATATGATAGACAACATCAGAAATATCTTGCGTCTGCCTTATATAGAAAACGGTATGCTGCTGTTCCCAAAATTTTCGGGTTTCGCCTTCTTTATAGCTAATCCCATGTTTATTATCTTTGCAATAAGGTTTGTTGAAAGCTGTATAAGGGGGAAGAAGATAGCACTGCAGCCATTAACTGCCGAAACTATAGAAATAAACGAGCGGCGTAGCAGATACGATACCGGCGTATATGAATTACTCACCATACTATTGTTTTGCATCCACTTTTTTGTATTGCTCATGCATAAATCTTTCGGCGGATGGCAGTTTGGGACGCGCTATTTATGTGACCTCGTACCATCGATGTTCTTGTTCATATGTATGAAGCATAGAAAAATACGAGTCGTCGAGGGCATAATAATGGCCGCAGCAGTGGCGTTCAACTTCTACGGCGCAATAATTTTCCATCTGGTGCTATCAGTCTAAACCGTGAGCGTTCCTTCCGGAGCTTCCAGCTCCTCTATCTGAGGCAGTTCCTGCAAAGTTTTTATTCCAAAATGTTTTAAAAATTCATCGGTCGTACCGTAAAGCATAGGTTTTCCGACTACGTTTTTTCTTCCCAATCCTTTAACCAGCCTTCTATGGGCAAGGGCCTGCATTGAATAATCGCATTTCACGCCGCGGATAGCTTCAACCTCAGCTTTGGTGACGGGTTGCTTGTACGCCACGACGGCAAGCGTTTCCATTATAGAATCCGTCATCGAATGTTTTTGAGGCGGATCAAAAAATCCCT
>JAVBOF010000093.1:0-24407 GCA_031550915.1 Eubacteriales bacterium
GGTATGTGAAGAAAAGGAAAGTGTAGCGGTCAAGATCATCGAAGATCTTGGTGGCGACGTAGAAGCCATATGTGCGAGCCTCTCCAGTGAAGAAGCCGGAAAGAAGGCCGCGGGAAAAACAAAAACGCCGACACTGGATCAATACGGCAGGGATCTTACGCAGGCCGCAAGGGATGGCGAGCTGGATCCTGTAATCGGCAGGCAGAGTGAGATAGAACGCATAATACAGATACTCAGCCGCCGCACAAAGAATAACCCCGCGCTTATAGGCGAGCCGGGCGTTGGTAAATCCGCAATAGTCGAAGGGCTTGCTCAGCGCATAGTTGAGGGCAATATCCCGGAACTTATAAAGGATAAAAGGGTGATAACGCTTGACATGGCGGGCATGGTCGCGGGCTCAAAATACCGCGGTGAGTTCGAAGAACGCATGAAGAAGGCGCTGGATGAGCTTAAAGAAAGTAAAAACGTCATAATGTTTATAGATGAGATACACACGATAGTCGGGGCCGGCTCGGCTGAAGGTTCTATGGACGCGGCCAATATACTCAAGCCCATGCTTGCCCGCGGAGAGATACAGATAATCGGCGCAACTACAATGGATGAATACCGCAAGTACATTGAAAAGGACGCGGCACTTGAGAGAAGATTTCAGCCAGTCGATGTCGGGCAACCTACTCCGGAAGAAGCTATATCGATTTTGCTGGGGCTAAGGGACAGGTATGAAGCGCATCATAAGGTGCGCATAACTGATGAAGCCATATACGCGGCGGTACATCTATCCGAAAGATATATTTCAGACAGGTTTTTACCGGACAAAGCCATAGACCTCATGGATGAAGCCGCAAGTAAGGTATCCATTAGTGGCTTTATTACCCCACCGGATCTAAAGGAACTCGAAGCAAGGCAGGAATCGCTGCGCAAGGAAAAAGAAGAGGCTATAAACCACCAAAATTTTGAAAAGGCAGCGTCGGTAAGGGATGAAGAACAGAATGTATCCGAAGAGATAGCACGGATAAAGAATGAATGGGAAGAAAATAAGAGCGAAACCGAACTGATAGTCACAGAGGACGATATCGCCCAGATCGTAGCGTCATGGACCAGCGTTCCAGTAAAAAAACTGACCGAGGACGAAAGTGAAAAGCTATTGCATTTGGAAGAAGCTTTGCATCAGAGGGTCATCGGACAGGATGAGGCCGCAAAAGCCGTATCCAACGCCATACGTAGGGCGCGAGCGGGCTTGCAGGATCCAGACAGGCCGATAGGTTCGTTCATCTTTCTCGGGCCGACTGGCGTTGGAAAAACGGAATTGAGCAAAGCCCTGGCCCAGGCAATGTTCGGCGACGAAAATTCCATGATTCGCCTGGATATGTCCGAATATATGGAGATGCATGCCGTTTCAAAACTTATAGGTTCCCCGCCTGGATATGTAGGATATGACGAGGGCGGGCAGCTTACCGAAAAGGTACGAAGGAAGCCGTACAGCGTTATCTTGCTTGATGAGATAGAGAAGGCGCACCCGGATGTTTTCAACATACTGCTGCAGATATTGGAGGACGGCAGGTTGACGGACAGCAAGGGAAGAACGGTCAACTTCCGCAACACGATAATAATCATGACGAGCAATGTTGGCGCGCAGCAATTCCAGCGCAACAAGCGAATGGGGTTTGGAGCACAGACAGAGGACGTCATTGAGTACGAGACATTCAAAGCGGGCATGATGGATGAGCTGAAAAAAACTTTCAGGCCGGAGTTTTTGAACAGGGTGGACGAAGTCATAGTGTTCCATACACTAGAAAAGAGCGATACCAGAAAGATCGTCGATCTCATGCTTGCAAGTGTTTTGAAACGGCTTAAGGATAAGGATATAACGATACACGTAACCGATGAAGCCGCGGACCACCTTGCGACGGAAGGATTTGATCCGATGTTTGGGGCGCGTCCTCTTCGCCGGGCGATACAGCATTTGGTTGAGGATAAGCTAAGCGAGGAGATACTCGCGGGAACATTTAAGTTCGGAGATACCATACAGGCTTATCTCAAGGATGGGCATCTTGCATTCAAGAAGGGCAAACCGACAAAACCAAAAGAAAAGCCTGAAAAAACCGCGCAAGCGGATAATCAAGGGCAACAGGAAAGCTGAAGCCGGCATATAATTTTATATAAACGGGCTCGTTCAATACGGCCCGTTTATGCTATTCGGAATTACACGTTTTTCGGGAACAAAATACCGATTTAAGACAGAGGGGCTGATTGCAGCGGTAATCAGCCGGGTCAGATTCCTGTTTTTGGAACAAAGAAAACATCCATTGACATTGTTTATTTATTCGTATAAATGTTTTAATACTTTTTGGTGCTTTTTTGTTGTGTTTTGAAATTTATTGTTGGGGAGAAGTAGCATATTTTGCATAACGCATATATAGTTCTTGCGGTCATCCTTATTGCTGCATTTGTTTTTGAGTTTATCAACGGCTTCCATGATACTGCAAATTCCATAGCGACGGTCGTTTCGACAAGGGCGCTGTCTCCGCGCGTTGCGGTAGGCATGGCTGCGGTTTTGAATTTTGTCGGCGCATATGTCAGCACAACGTTTTACCATTCGGGTGTGGAGCATACGATATCCGCTGGCCTTATAAAGGGGACTGTGCCGCAACACGTAATATTTGTGGCGCTTATAACTGCTATTATATGGGGACTTTTCACGTGGAAGCGCGGATTGCCATCCAGCTCTTCGCACGCACTGATCGGCGGACTTTTGGGAGCGAATATAATAGACCGGTTTTCGACGGAGACAGTTCAATGGAATGGTGTTTTTGAGAAGATCATACTGCCGCTTTTCGCGTCACCGATCATAGGTTTTTTTATTGCGTTTCTGGTCATGAACCTACTTTTGAAGCTTTTGCGGAATGCAAGTATAGCCGTAGTCAACCGTTACTTTCCAAAGCTGCAGATATTTTCGGCGGCGTTTATGTCATTTTCTCATGGAAGTAACGATGCCCAAAAAACCATGGGCATGGTTACGATGGCGCTGTTGAGCTTAAACGCGGCATATCCGAATGAGCTTGCAGCATGGATGCTGCCCACTGCACATCATCCCGTTCCAACGTGGGTCATCATGTCATGCGCTTTGATAATGGCGCTGGGCACGTCGTTTGGCGGCTGGAGAATCATAAAAACCGTTGGCGGCAAGCTGTTTAAGATGAACAATGTCGAAGGTTTCGCCGCACAAACTACTGCCGCGATAGTCATTGAAACAGCATCGCTCATAGGGGCGCCGGTAAGTACAACGCAGGTGATATCGTCATCCATAATGGGTGTGGGTTCTGCGCGAAGGCTTAAGAGGGTAAAATGGTCTGTTGCTCGCGAGATAGTTATGTCGTGGATCATTACGATACCCGCAACAGTAGTTTTAGGAGCGGTATTGAACTTCATTTTGAAGCTTTTGTTTGCTCTTGTTGGCTATTGGTGAGGAATAGAGCATATCAGTGCCGAAGTTTTGCATGCATACTTCGGCTTATATTTTTTAAATCATCTTTGTTGTCTGATAAATTAATAAGCTCCAACGGGCACGGCTTAAGAAGGTTGAAATTATTCGTAAAATATATTATCATTTACATATACACCAATATATTTAAATAGGTAGTAATAGATACAACTGGATGGATAGAACATGAAGAAAACACTTAAAATCGCATCGATGGTTTTTTCTGCTATTATACTTTTTGTTGCTATAGGCACGGTTGCCTTAGCTGAAGGGCAGGAAACGGTCAAACTATCAAACAAGACCAGAATAGTTATAAATACAGGCAGTACCTATAAATTTGGAGCCGTATTGCTGCCGCCGGACGATACGCAGACCATTTTTTATTCGAGCAGTGACCCATCAATAGCAACCATAGATCAGAACGGCAATGTCAAGGCTTTAAAAGCCGGAAAGACCAGCATTAAAGCGTACCTGCAAAACGGTACATCCTCATCGTGCCAATTGACAGTATACAGTGCAATAAAAACCCCTGCCCGGGGAAATTATGTTAAAGGCTCGGCTTATGGCAGATATCTAAGCATAAAACAGCTTTCCATAATCAAATCCAAGGGCAAGGAGATTGTAAAAAAATACACAAAAAATACCCAGTCAGAATATACGAAGGCGAAGAATCTGTATGACTGGATGATTAGAAACGTCAAATATAAGAGCGGCTCAAAAAACAATCTGGCGGATGCCTACGGAGCATTAGTAAATAAACGCGCAAACGGTGTGGGCTTTGCTTGCGGCTTAAAGCTGCTGTATGAGGAAGCCGGTTTGAAGTGCTATATGGCAAATATCAATAACGCGTATTGGAACATTGTCCGAATATCCGGCAGATGGTATCATTCGGACGCGCAGACCGGCGCGATATACCTCAACAAAAACATAAGGTCATACTTTCTTGTTTCCGATGAAACAATGACCACTCTGTCGGTCAAAACCGATTACAAAAAATATCCCGCCTGCCCGATGGATTACGGAGAAAAAACACCCGATAAGACAAATTATTTATATCCGGGCAAGGCGTTTAACGAATCCGTAATAGTTGGAATCAACAAAGCGAGGTCAGAAAAAGGATACTCCGCTTTGACGTTCGATGAGGAACTTTCTCTGCAATGTGATCAAAAAATAAGGAGCTTTTCCGAAAACAGGGTCACGGATGCGAATTTTAATTACCCAAATTATACCAATATCGATATTCGGTACGGGATCTATAATATCAACTCCGATGAAAAGCTGAGCACCGATGACAACGGCTCTCTTGATATCGGAGCGTATGCAAAAGCATACTTTGAAGCCGGGAATCAGGAGTATACACATTTTGCGTGCGCAGGTTATAGAAACAGTAATAAATTGTATTTAGTCTATATTTTATGCAAGCCAAAAAGTTAAATAACCCGGGTATTCTATTATGGAATAACGGCTATTCGATATTTTTATAAAAAGTTTTATAAAAAGTTTTGGATAATTTTTTATATCGAATCCCTTGATAAGTGGATTTGTTGCAAGGATAATATTCAAACATGGAAAAGCTGGCAAAAGTATGCAGGTGTAATTAGCTAAACTTTATTGACATTGAAAAATCGATTTGTTATATTTCAAAAAAGAGCTGGACGTTATCGGAGTTCATTCACTGGCTCACCAAACTAACCATCCTCATTTATCAGTCTGGAAATAATCATTAAACTATGCGTGCAGAAATTCAAGGAGGCAAAGCATGAGCGCTATTATTGGTATCATTGGCATAGTTGCCTTGATCGTATTATTGTTCATCGGTATGAACATCGGATTTTCGATGCTAACGATCGGTTTCATCGGAATGGCTTTTGTAACATCATTGAAAGGAGCCATGGGGATACTGATGGCCGTGCCATTTTCGACAGGCAGTAATTTCTCGCTTTCCGTTATTCCGTTGTTTGTATTGATGGGGCAATTCGCCTTTTTTGCCGGAATAAGCGAAGATTTATATAGAGCCTGCTACAAATGGCTTGGAAGGGTTCCTGGCGGTCTCTCGGTAGCAACGATAGCCGCATGTGCCGGCTTTGCAGCCATCTGTGGTTCTTCCACGGCTACCGCGGCAACAATGGGAGCGGTCACTTTGCCCGAAATGAAACGTTATAATTACAAGGACAGTCTTGCTACCGGATGCGTTGCGGCCGGCGGCACACTTGGCATATTGATACCGCCTAGCGTCGGATTCATACTTTACGGCGTTGCGGCAGAGGTGTCAATCGGTGCGCTCTTTGCGGCCGGCATATTACCGGGCATTATGCTCGCTGTGCTGTACATGCTTACAGTTGTCGTACAATGTAAAATAAACCCGGAGCTTGGTCCTAAGAGCGAAGTATTCCCCCTAAAAGAAAAACTAGCTGCTCTTGCCGGAGTGATTCCGATACTGGTGCTCTTCATAGTAGTTATCGGAGGCATATTTGCCGGACTGTTTACGGCAAATGAAGGAGCAGGCGTAGGCGCGTTTGGCGCGTTCCTATTCATGATTTTCAGAAAAAAATGCACTAAAGCAAATTTTATCAAAGCTTTAAGGGAAACCGTCAAAATCACCTGCATGATATTTATGATAATGGTTGGCGCAAATATATTCGGCAACTTCCTGGCTTTCTCAAATTTGCCGTCGCTGCTTGCGCAATCCGTACTTTCGCTTAACGTTTCGCCATATATAGTCCTGATAATAATACTTTTGATATATGTGGTACTCGGCTGCATAATGGATTCACTTGCGATGGTACTTTTACTCGTGCCGATTTTCCTGCCGGTCGTTACGGGGCTAGGCATGGACAAGATATGGTTTGGCGTAATGATGGTTATGATTATGGAAACCGGCTTGATAACACCACCCGTTGGTATGAACGTATATGTTATTGCGGGGGTAGCAAAGGATGTGCCGCTGTTTACGATATTCCGAGGCGTAGCGCCGTTTATACTTGCGCTTGTAATAGCGGTCGCAATTGTAATACTGTTCCCACAAATATCACTCATACTGCCCTCTCTGTTTTATGGCGGGCTGTAATAGATAGCTTAATGCCTGCTTATGAAATATAGATTACATTTCAGGCAATGATATATAGAAGCTAATTATTTAAGGAGGAGACTAATGAAGAGAAAAATATTTGTACTGATCGCACTGGTTCTCGTTGCATCTCTGGCACTAACGGCTTGCGGTGGCGGAATCACCCCGGCAGCGTCTGAAGCACCGCCCGCATCCGATGCGGCTCCTGCGTCCGATGCAGCTCCTGCATCTGATGCGGCACCAGCGTCTGAAGCGGCCCCCGCATCCGAAGCACCGGCATCGGGTGATGTTGTTGAACTGAAACTGACCCACCATGATGCGCCTGAAAGCGCTACAGGAAAATTCCTTGACGCGTGGGCAAAGCAGATACTGGATGCCAGCAACGGCAGGCTGAAGATCAACGTTTTCCCGGGCGGCTCACTTGCTGCGCCGAAGGACGCGTATGACATGTGTGCAAATGGTACGGTAGATATGGCTTGGGGTCTTCAGGGATTCTATCCCGGAAAATTCCCGAACACTGAAGCCGTAATGCTTCCAATGCTTGGAATCACTTCCGCTTCTATGGGAAGTAAGATCGCTTGGGATCTGTACTCTACGACCGACCTTTTGAAGAAGGAATATGAAGAAACCCACGTTTTGTTGATACACACAAACTGTGATTCACCGATTTCTACAAAAGACAAGGAAATTACAAAAGTTGATGACCTTAAAGGCATGAAGATACGTGCAAACGCCGGCCCTCCGACCGTTTTCCTGAAGTTAGCCGGAGCACAGCCCGTTGCGATGGTTATAGGAGAAATCTACTCCGCTCTTGAAAAGGGCGTTTTGGATGGCGTTGTTACCGATTGGCATGGCCTGCGCGGTTTCAAACTGGATGAGCAGATGAAATACTATCTTGACGCGCATATCCAGGTCAGCACATACTTCCTGGTTATAAACAAGGATAAGTATGCCGCTCTTCCGGATGATCTCAGAAAAATCCTGGATGACAACAGTGGCGCCGCGGCGCTTGAACTTGCTGGTTCTGCATGGGACGATGTACAGAAAGAAATGATCGCAAAATGCAATACCGATGGCAAAAAAGTTTATACTATGGACGAAGCAGAAACCCAGAAACTTCTTGATCTCGGCAAAAAGACCGAGGAAGAATGGGTAAAGGAAAACGCCGGTAAGGGCGTAGATGTAAAGCCTGCTTTGGATAAAGTAAAGGAACTCGTTACAAAATATGCGCAATAAGGCATAAAGGTTTAATTAAGGAGTTGTTGAATCATGGGCGGATTTAAAAAGGTTTACAAGTTTTTCAGCAAGATCTGCAGTGCTCTTAGCTATGTATCTATGGCAGTTACATTTATGATAATGCTTTTGCTGATGGTTGATATAATCCTGCGGTATTTCTTTTCCAGCGGTTTGCTAGGTTCGCTGGAGCTTATAGAAATGGGAATGACAATAATCATATTCTGTGGTTTTGCATACACGCAGGTTGAAAGAGGGCATGTTAATGTGGATATTCTGATAAACAGGATACACAATCGCCGCGTCCGTGCGTTCATAGACGGCTTTGTATATTTTTTTACCGCCGTTATCAGCTTCGCCTTGCTATATGCGTCATTCATGAAGGTATCAAAAGAGGGAGCGACAACCGGAGTTCTGCTAATCCCGCTGGTTCCGTTTGAAATAATAATGGGCATAGGGTATATTATGCTGACTATCATATTCCTGCTGGACAGCATACGGGAGTTCCTCAGATGTTTCGGCAAGGAAGAACCGGAAGAAGCCGAATCTGTAATGGTTCCTTCCCATTGATTGTTTAATTTAAGAAGGTGTTCGCTTCGATATTTTTGGAGCGAACACCTTTAATCTTTTCTTTTGGATGAAAGAAGTCAATATGGAGGTTTTTTAAAATGGCATATGAAGATTTACGGTCTTTTTTAGAGAAATTGGAGACGAACGGCCAATTGATACATTATAAAGACCCGGTAATGCCGGAGCCGGATATCGCTTTGATAGGCCGTGCCGCAACCGATATGGGTGAAAAAGCCCCGGCAGTGCTTTTAGAGAACATTAAAGGCTATAAGGATGCAAAGATCGCGCTCAACGTGCATGGATCCTGGGCAAACCACGCCTTAATGCTGGGCATGGATAAGAACGCTACCGTAAGGGAGCAGTTTTTTGAATTTGCCAACCGTTGGGATGGTACAAGGGAAGGCACTGTTGAATGGATGAAGGGTGACGCTCCATGTCAGGAAGTTAAATATACCGAAGATATCAATTTATATGATATAATCCCCGCCTTCCGAGTAAACCAATATGACGGAGGATTTTATCTTTCAAAAGCCTGCATAGTGACGAGGGATCCGGATGATCCGGATAATTTTGGCAAACAGAACGTTGGCACATACCGTATACAATTACAGGGCAAGGATACGCTGGGTGCGCAGATAATGCCATTCCATGATTCTGGCGTGCATATTGTAAACGCAGAAAAGAAGGGCATTAACCTTCCTATCGCCATATGCCTAGGTGTTGAGCCTGTAGTCACCGTTATGGCTTCTACTCCGCTTAAATACGATCAATCCGAATACACCTTTGGATCGGCGTTGAAAGGTTCTCCGATTATGCTTACCAAGACGCTAGACGGAGGCTTGGATATCCCGGCATATTGCGAATTTGTTATCGAGGGCGAGCTGCAAACCGGAACACGTACACCGGAAGGTCCGTTTGGTGAATTCCCGGGCAGTTATTCCGGCGTTCGTAAGCAGTTCCTGATCAAAGTGAATAAAGTTACAACGAGGAAAAACCCAATATTTGAAAACCTATATGTTGGCAGGCCCTGGACAGAACACGATACGCTTATCGGCCTGAATACCAGCGTGCCGCTTTACAGGCAGTTGAAGGAGACCATGCCGGAAGTCCAGTGCGTCAACGCCATATATCAGCATGGATTGACCGTCATTATTTCTACAAACAGCAGGTTCGGCGGGTATGCAAAATCCGTAGCGTTCCGCCTTGCGTCAACGCCCCACGGTATATCGTATGCCAAAAATATTATCTTGGTAGACGGCGATGTGGATCCGTTCAATTTGACACAGGTTATGTGGGCGGTTTCCACACGGGTACGTCCGGAAAAGGATGTCATCGTTCTCAAAAATGTGCCGGGGATGCCTTTGGATCCGTGCTCGGAGCCGCCGGGAATGGGTGGCAAGCTTATTATCGACGCGACGACGCCGGTCCCACCAGAACCTGTATTGCGCGAAGTGCGCATGGTTGATCCGTTACCGGCAGCAGAGGGATATAAAAAGATCCTGGAAAAAATGTATGCTGAGCTTTCGAGATAGTATTCGTAAAGGAGAGATAATAATGAAATGTGTAAGATGCGCTTCAGATAAAGTTTCTACCGTAGCTAAGGCTCCTGACGGAAGCGGTATCTGGGAAGTATACAATTGCGGATTATGCAATTTTGCCTGGCGTAGCACCGAGCCCAAGGAAAATATAGACCCGGAAAAGAGGGATCCATGGTTTCAGCTTGATAAGGATAAAGTGGATGATTTGCCTCTGATAGTGCCTATTGTTAAGCATTAAAGGCTTTGATATGGGGCTTCCGTCATTGGACGGGGGCTCCATATCAAATTGCGTCCGGAGGAAAGACATGCAGGATAAAAAAAGGCTCATAGTTGGTATCAGCGGCGCCAGTGGCGTTATATTGGGATATGAGATATTGAAGGTATTGGCATCCGAACCCGGGTGGGAATCGTTACTTGTGTTGTCTGACGCTGCAAAAAGCACGTTCGAGTATGAAACGGATATACCGCTTGACGAGGTGAAGGGTAAGGCGGATTACATCTTTGATTTCAATGATATAGCAGCAAATATATCCAGCGGGACCTATGAAACAGAAGGTATGATAATTGCGCCTTGCAGCATGAAAACATTGGCCGGCATTGCCAGCGGTTATTCCGACAACCTTCTGCTGCGGGCGGCGGATGTCGTTTTAAAGGAAAGAAGGAAGCTAGTACTTTGCGTAAGGGAATCGCCATTTTCGCAGATACATCTAAGGAATATGTATGAGGCATCAAAGGTGGGAGCTATAATCATCCCTCCGATGCTTACATTATATAATAAACCGGAATCGGTGGATGACATAGTAAGGCACATTACCGGAAAATTGCTCTCACCGTTCGGAATAAAGGTTTCCGGATTCAGAGCATGGGGTGGGGACGCATGATCGGTAAATGTATGAACAGCGGCAAATTGAATTTATGCGCTGAGGCCATACCAATGGGCGATGGCTGGAATGTTTCGCTGACAGGGGGAGAAAAGCCGCATATAGGAGCGGTAGCGCTTGCTATTCCAAGGCCTAGCTTAAAAACTGCAGGCAAGATCTCTGCGACTGTTTCGGTATTGGCGGTCACAGGACATAAAGAGGATGAATTCGCAAAAAAGGCGGCCCATTTTCTGAGCTCGGCTTTGAACCTACCGGTTGTTGTTGTTGCGGGGATCCACATAGATAATATAAAAAAGGAAGAGATCAAAGGGTTTGAAAAGCTCCTTACAGACCTGCTTGATGATCTCATTAAAGATATGAAAAGATCCTGAGGCGCTTATATCAACCCCTTTATGCATATTAGCACAGAGGGGTTATTTTTATTTAAACTATTGACAACTATATCGGCTTACGGTATAGCTATATCGTAAGCCGATATAGCGGATATAGATATATCGGCAACCGAGTAAAGCGAGGGTGTGAGATTATGCCGGAAAGCACGGAACGCGGCGCATTGACAGAGGCTGTCTTCTATATATTATTATCACTGGTAGAGCCTTTGCATGGTTATGGTATTATGCAAAACATCAGTAAGCTTAGCCGGGGAAGGGTAAGCTTGGGTGCGGGTACACTGTATGGCGCGTTGAACACGTTGATAGATAAGGACTATATCATAATGTGTACAGAAATTGGCAGGAAGAAGGAATATAAAATAACTGATAATGGAATAGAAGTTTTAAAAGCAGAGCTTGAAAGGCTCCAAGAGTTGATCGAAAACGGCAAGACCATTTTGGGAGGGGAGAAAAGTGATGCATAAGGTTCACAAACTATATACAAACTATGAAAAAGAGCAAGTATGGCTCAATCAAATGGCTGGCGAGGGACTGGCGTTTAAAAAATATACTATCGGCACATATTATTTTGAAAAATGTGAACCCGGAGAATACCAGTATAAGATCGAATATCTGGGGCGGAATCCAGAACATGAAAAGAGCAAGGACTATCTGGGTTTTCTTGCGGAAAATGGCATTGAAACCGTGGATGCATATATAAACTGGGTGTATCTACGCAAAAAGACTATAGATGGCCCATTTGACCTTTATTCCGATATCGATTCCCGTATTGCGCATTACAAGCGGACCAACACCCTTTATTTAATGACAATGATTATTGAATTTTTTACGTCGTTTACTAACTTGCATGTTTATATTAGTAACGGAGTGGAATCCAGTCCCGTAAACCTTGTCGCAAGCATTATATGCGCGTCATTGCTTTTCTTCATTTGCCTGCCGATGTATATCCGCACGCATTTAAAGATTTCCAGACTGAAGAAGGAACGCGCCATACATGAATAAAGAATAATCGAAAAGCCAGGCCACAGCGACGAAGCCTGGCTTTTATATAAGGCGTTTCTAATTCTTGATGCCGTTCAAATCCTCGTTTAAAAGCAAAATCGCCGCGTAATCAAGATCCGCCCTTTCCGTTCGGTACATGCTCTGGTAAAGCTGATAGCTTATTGCCGCAAGCGGTGTAGCCAGTTTCTTCTCCCTCGCAATATCCATAGCGAGCCGCATATCCTTGTCCATAACCGCAGCGGTAGACATTGGAGAGAAATCGCGGGATTTGAATAGATCGCGCTTGAACTTTACCGAAGGACACGCGGCAGCGCTATCGCAAAGCGCGTCTACCATGGTGTTCCAATCAAGTCCAACGGCCTCGCCCATAACGAGCGATTCAGCCATAGCCTGCATATTGGCGCCCAGCATCATGTTGATGATTATTTTCATATATCTGGCTTCCTCGTTCCCGCCGAGGTAGTATTGCCTGTTCGTAAGTATATTGAGCATCGGCAGAACCCGCTCATAAGCTGATTTATCTCCGGATGAGAGGCCTCCGAGAGTACCGTTCGCAGCATATTCCACGCTTCCTGTGACAGTAGCGCGAATGAATTTTGCGCCTTTCGTTTCGATCGCCGCGTTACATTCTGCCGAGGAGCCGGGATCAACCGTACTCATGTCTATGAAAACGCTGTTTGGGCCGATGCCTTCCAGCAATCCATCCTTGCCCAGAACTATCTCTTTTAGTATCTCTGAATTCGGTATGATAGAGAAAATAATATCAGCAATGGCGGCAAGCTTGGCGGGAGTCTCTACAAATTTCGCCCCGGCATTTACTATACTGCCGGTTTGTGCTTTATTATTATCGCAAACATATAATTCGTAGCCCGCATCCATAAGCCTGCCAGCCATCGGGTTTCCCATTTTGCCTATACCGATCCAACCTATCTTTTCCATACAAATCACCTTCATATATAATATAGTACGGCAATAAATTTGCCGCCCGTTGACGCTATTAAATATTATTATACCACCTTTTTAGTGTCAACAAATCTGGAAATGTAAATCCGTCTTTACATCAATTTAAAATAAACTATACAATGAGGCCATTTTTACGACACATTTGAATATTATCATAAGACCATAAAGAACGGGGAGGCGATTCCTATGATGATACATGGGGCTTGCACAACAGGGCCGAAAAAGAAATGTTGATGATATAGATGTCTAATGTATTTTGATCAAAAGACAAATATTGCGCATAATAATCCGAACAAAAGCATAAAAATACACAAGAAATTTTCGGATTAACATTGTAACAGGTATAAAAAAGGATAGAATAAACTGCCAAAAACGTTACGAAAATATTAAAAAAGATGTAACAAAAATGTAAAATAGACCTTCTACCAAAAAATATTGACAAAAAACCCGCAGAAAAAGCGGGTTTTTTGTCGAAAAAATTTGAAATCCTATTACTATTATGTTATAATAAAGACCGTCTCCGCTGAAGGATCAATTTGGAGACTATGTAAAAACTCTATACCTTGCGTTTTACCCATTGATGGATAATTATAAAGGACGATAGTTTTTATCGATGGAGGGGCGATATGCAGATCGCGTACATTATATCGAGCATAATGATGATTTCGGCAGTTGTTGCCGTTGTTATCGGTATTTCTTCGCTAATATCCAACCTATCACAAAAGACAGGAAAATATTTTGCTGTTTGCGTTTTCTTTTGCGCGCTTTGGAATCTTGGATGTACGTTTATAGCAATAAGTACCAATTTAGCTGACGCTTATTTTTGGCACATTGTGACAGCGACCGGTTTATTCGGCACAATAATCAGTTGGGCCTTGTTTCTACAATTTTTCGTATATAAAAAAATAAAATGGGAAAATCCCGTTTTCGGGCTTGTAATAATACTAAACGCCATTTCCTACGTTTATAGCGTCAATCCAAACTTTATAAAGCTGGAAGCATCAAATATCGGCTTTAGCACTTCGCCAATCAACAATACAATAGAGATAATAGGAATAATTGCAATAATCGTTTTGTTCGTTTACAAGGCATATGTCCTGCTGAGCTGGCTTAGAATGGCAGAATCGAAGCGCGAGAAGATGCAGGCAAAGGTAATGATGATAACGATCATGTCGGTGACTTTGTTGTTTTTTATTGTCGAAACCTGTCTCACGGCGTTTGGTGTATTGTCCTTATCTATGATGCCGATCGCGGTGACGATATCATTTACAGTAATTTTCTTTACACTGAGAAGATTAAACCGCATGGATATTAATGTACATAATTTGGCGGAGCAGCTCTATACTGCCATTGGCACTCCGATGATCGTTTTAGATACAAACAATCGGATTATACTATCTAACGACTGCGCAGACTCTTTCTTTGATGCGAGCAAGGGCCGCCCTTTAACAACTATGTCTTTCCATGATATATTGCGGTTGCCCGGCGGTGAGAAGATCACCGATCAAATAATGCAGATAAACGGAAGCGGCCTTGCTATGCAGACCGCTGGCGGCGTAACCACTGAAGTCAATATAAAACCGGTATTGGATCGGTATGATGAGATGCTTTGCAAGATCGTTGTTATCGAGGATATGACCGAGAGGTTGGAATATATTTCGCATTTGAGCCATGCAAAGGAAGCCGCGGTAAACGCGAATAATGCAAAAAGTGACTTTCTGGCGCATGTAAGCCACGAGATCCGCACGCCGATGAACATTATAACCGGCATGTCGGAATTGATATTGCGTGAGGATATATCCCCCACGGCGAGGGACAGCGCGCTTCATATCAAACAGGCTTGCGGTAGCTTGATCAGCATTATAAACGATATACTTGATATCTCCAAGATCGAGTCCGGAAAGATGGAGATTATCGAAGAAGAATATGAAATGGTTTCCTTTATCGATGGCATAGTAAATATGGCGACTGTGAATATAGGAGAGAAACCGATAAATTTCTTTGTTCATGTGGACAGCAATCTGCCTCAGAAGATGATTGGAGACGAACTGAGGCTGAAACAGATACTTACCAATATTCTTGGCAACGCAGTTAAATTCACAAAAGAAGGCTATATACGTTTGAGTGTCCTATTATGTAAGGACGGCACTGCCGACTGCCTGAAGATAAAAGTCGAAGATACAGGCATAGGAATAAAAGAAGAAGACATACCCAAACTGTTTAAAGCGTTCAATCAACTTGATACGCGCAGAAACAGGAATATCGAAGGCACAGGGCTTGGCTTGTCGATTACAAATAATCTGCTAAACCTTATGAATGGCAGGATTGAAATCGAAAGCGAATATGGCGCGGGATCCCAATTTACATTATTCGTACCACAAAAAAAGGCGTCGGAACAAAAGATCGCTTCGATCGATGAGCCGGAGTCAATAAGCGTTATTATGTATGAGCCTGATGACGCGTCTGCAGAAACGCACTCGGCTATGTTCTCCGGACTGGGTCTGGAACACAGCATATGTAAAACGGTCAATGAAATCAAGTACAAATTATCAGAAAAAGAATACAACTATATTTTTGCGCACAACAGGCACTACAAAAGGATTCTGGAAACCATGCCTATGGACAGGCCATCCCCCGCCTTTGTATTATTGCTTAATGAAGGCGAAGCATTACAAACCGATATGTGCAAGACGCTGCAATTGCCTATACACAGCATAAAAGCCGCATCGGTCATCAATAAGTGCGAGTACAGAGAAAGGCATATCAGCGTCGCCAGTGAGAAGACGCCGTTTGTCGCTCCGACGGCTTCCGTGCTGATAGTTGACGATAACCTCGTTAATTTGAAGGTGACAGCGGGCCTGTTGAAGCCGTTTGAATTTGAGATAATGACTGCCTGTAGCGGATATGAGGCGGTGGATCTCGTACGCAAACATACATATGATCTGGTTTTGATGGATCATATGATGCCGGGGATGGATGGAGTGGATACTGTTAAAAAGATCCGTTCCTTGGAGGGTGCATATTTCCGAAGCCTGCCTATAATAGCCCTGACAGCCAACGCCGTTAATGGTATGCGTGAAATGTTCTTGGAGAATGATTTTGACGGGTTCCTCGCTAAGCCGATAGAAATATCAAAGCTAAACAATATATTGAAGGACTTCATACGCAAGGATAAACAGATTTATAAGGTGAGCATTCCCTCGAAATACTCGGTTAGCGAGCAGGAATTGGAAATAGCCGGCGTCAATACCCGTGTTGGCCTGCTATCCGTTGGCGAAGGTATAGACGCTTATTGCAAAGTGCTGGAAACTTACCATGCAGAAGGTGTGCGCACATTAAAATCACTCAGAAAGAAATATGATGAGGGAAAGATCAATCTGTTTGCTATAGAAATACACGGGCTAAAGAGCTCATCCGCAACCATCGGCGCCTTGAACATCGCTAAGATGGCCGCAAAGTTGGAAACAGCGAGCAAAAACTATGATCTTGTATTTATTAAGAAGAACATAGCGAAATTCCTTGAGGATCTCGAGTTCGTATTGAGTGAAATAGATGCGGCACTGAAAAAAGCCAGTGTTGCGCAGATCGAAGATAACCCTGCAGGCGAAGAGATATTCTTCTTCGATGGCATCAGCCGTCTGAAGGAAGCCTTGGATACTTACGATTCATCAAACGTAGACAGGATATGCTCGGAACTCGGCCAATATACATGGGATACGGAAAAGGCAGGATACGTGAGCGCTATAAACGAATATGTTGCCACCTTCGATTATGAAGAAGCCAGCTTGTACTTGCAGCATATTACGGTTTAAATAATCATTAGAATTACTCCGCCAGCTTTCCTTCATTAAGAGGGAAAGCGAAAAAACCCGCGAACTCTTGTTTCTGCACCTCAAGAGTTCTCGGGTTTTTTCTATCACAATGTCTGTAAAAGGCTTAATAATACGGTAAAAAATCACTTATCATAGAATTCTTCCGCCGCTTTTTCAAATTTCTTCTCTACCATAAAGAATGTATCAACAATTTCCGGATCAAACGCTATGCCGCTGTCACCACGGATTATATCACATGAAATGCCATGAGTGAATGCTTTTTTATACGGCCGCACGGAACGAAGCGCATCATATACGTCCGCTATTGTCAAAGCTCGTGCCAAAAACGGTATCTTCTTGCCAACAAGCCCGTCGGGGTAGCCTTTGCCGTTCCACTTTTCGTGATGGCTGCGCGCCATTTCAAGCGCATAGGTCATAAAGATATTGTCCTTGGCGTACCTAATAGATTTACCAATGGATTCTGAGCCAAGCGTCACATGCGTCTCATGTATTTCGAGTTCTTCAGGTGAAAATAGAGATTTCATTATAGCAGTAGCGCCACTGGAAGTATGCGTCTTGATGCTTTCAAATTCCATCTCGTCAAGTTTCCCGTTTTTCAGTAAAATGCTGTCCGGTATAGCTATCTTACCAACGTCGTGTAGTTTTGAGGAAAGCGCGATAGCAGGAATATCCGCCTCGGTGATGTCGCCGGCAAGATTTTCCCTGATAAGAGCTTCCATCAAAATTTTCATGTAGATAGTTACGCGTTCGGTATGCTCGCCGGTGTAGCCGTCCTTTTTTTGTATAAGATCGGCGATAGAATGGATGATAGCGTGCTGCAATTGGACGATATTTTGCGTTTTCTCCTCAACTAGGTTTTGGAGATCGGTATTATACATCTCTAAAGCTACCTGCTGTTGAATAACTTTAAGATGAAGCTCTACACGTTTCTTTAGTAGCGGCGGGGAAAAAGGCTTCATGATATAGTCCAAGGCGCCCAAAGAAAGCCCTTCCAATTCTGCCGTGGCATCATTGTTGGCCGTTAGAAAAATCACGGGTATCGTACAATATCTGTCGTTTGCCTTTAAGACTCGTATGGTCTCAAAACCATTCATTTCAGGCATTTGAACGTCTAAAAGAATAAGCTCGGGTAAAGCCGGCAGTTTTTCCAAAACGGCCAAAGCCTTTTTTCCGGATGTGCAGGGATGAATTATATAATCTTTTTCCAGCACCGTTTTTGCTAGCGTTAAATTCGCGATGTTGTCGTCAACAATCATGACCCTATTCAAACCTTAACCTCCATCGGGTCGCCGAAATACTCATATAATTATAAGTGATACAAAAAACAACAACAAAAAATAGATATCGGTATGTGCAATTCGGACAAATATAAGTATATTCTAGCACAACACATATAAAAAAAAAAGCGGATATACAAATATTTTCGCTTAATTAAAGGGATTTTGGCATAATTAGCAAGTATTATATAAAAATTCCACCGTTTAGGTATAGTTTATTTGTCCCTTCTATATAAACCGGAATAAATTAGCTAAGCTTATTAAAAATCTTCCGGCGAATATTTTTCATATAGCTCATCTTCGGTGCTGTGACCGGACATGATATCGTCATCGGCTATTGCGTCAACGGGGTATATTTTCCCAGGGTAGGCTGCGCGGATTATCTTGACCGGGCACTTGCTCATGCAAGCTCCACAAAACGTACATTCATCGGGGTCGACTTGCGGCAGATTGTTGTCCAGCGTTATAGCGTTGGCGTCGCAAACCTTTGCACATACGCCGCAGCCGAGACAGCCTATCGAGCAGACTTCCTTTGTATCCTTTAGCTTGTCTTTGGAATTACAATAAACACGTACCTTGTCTGCAACAGGCCTAAGTTCAATAACTCCTTTTGGGCATATGGAAACGCACATCCCACAAGCTGTGCACTTATCTTCGTCTATAAAAACTACACCGTCTTTTTGCTGTATGGCGTCATACTGGCAGACCGATATGCAGGTGCCGAATCCCATGCACCCATATCTGCATGCCTTTGGACCGCCGCCCATCAGTACTGCGGCGTCTTTGCAATCCAAATTTCCGTAATAGACGCCTGATCGTTTTGCAACATCGCAAGTCCCGACGCATTTCACAAAAGCTTTTTTAGCGGCAGCTGCATGGACCTCAACGCCCATGATTCTTCCGATACCGGCAGCTGTTTTTTCTCCGCCGACGGGGCAGGCGTTCATTGCCGCGGCACCGTTTGTAATAGCCTGTGCATATGCATCGCAGCCTGCATAGCCACAAGCTCCGCAGTTTACGCCCGGCAGAACCTCACGGATCAACGGAACCTTTTCATCCACTGGGACTGCAAACTTTTTGGATGCAAACCCCAAAACTACGCCAAATATCAGTCCAAGCCCCCCAAGGCAAGCTATGGGGAAAATAAAATCTGATATATTCAACTTTTCCCCTCCTTATTTAATCAGCCCCTGGAAACCCAAAAAGGCTATCGACATCAGCCCAGCGGACAGCAAAGACAATGGCAAACCCTTTATGGCATCGGGGATTTTAGTGTTTTCTTCCATCCTCTCCCGGAGGCTGGCAAGCAGAACAATAGCTAACGTATAGCCAATTCCGGAGCCGAGACCGGCAATGATGGCTTCTAAAAAATTGTAGCTTTCGTTCATATTTATTATTACAATACCCAATATCGCACAATTTGTGGTTATCAGCGGCAGGTAAATACCGAGCGCGTTATACAGCTTTGGCGAGCTTTTTTTCATAAAGATCTCGACGAACTGTACAAGCGCAGCAATTACCAAAATGAACGCTATTGTGTATAGATAAACTATATTCAAAGGCACAAGTATAAAAGTGTAGACTAAATAGGAGATGATTGAAGCCAGGACCATAACGAACGTAACGGCCATTCCCATGCCCCAGGATGTTTCGATCTTGGTTGAAACGCCAAGGAAGGAACATATGCCCAAAAACTTTGCCAAAACAAAGTTATTGACGAGTATAGTACCCAATAATATCAAAAACAGGCTGCCTATAGTCAAGATTCATACCCCCGTCACGCACTGATAGATTTAGAACTGCATGCGGCGCAATTGCCGTCGCAGCCCGAAAATTCCGAAATGCGCTTGTTCTTCTTTTTCTTCTTTGTATTGTAAAAGTTTATTATCGCCATCAATATTCCCAACGATATAAAGGCTCCCGGCGCCAAAACCATTATTATGGCCGGTTGGAAACCGTTCGGGAAGATATCGAACCCAAAGATCTGCCCTACTCCCAAAATCTCACGGACGGCTCCCAGTATAATCAGGGCTATCGTGAATCCTATGCCCTGGCCGAGGCCGTCAAAGGCGGATATAAGAACTCCGTTTTTCGACGCGAAAGCCTCCGCTCGGCCGAGTATGACGCAGTTAACGACTATAAGTGGAATGAATATGCCAAGTGCGGCATATAGATCCGGCATCATGCCCTGCATTATAAACTGCAAAAGCGTAACGAACCCCGCAATTACAATAATGAAAGCGGGAATACGGACCTTTTCCGGAATAAATTTTCTCAGTAGGGATATAACGACGTTCGATCCGATCAAAACTGCTGTAGAAGCGGCGCCCATTCCTATGCCGTTTATTGCGCTTGTCGTTACGGCCAGCGTTGGGCACATTGCCAAAACCTGTACGAAAATCACATTTTCTTTAAATATCCCGTTGCTTATCCTCTCAAGGGGGGAATATTCACCCATTACCTTCGCCTCCCTTCAGGTTGTTACGGCAATATTCCGATGCATGATTGACTGCCTCGGTTACAGCGCGCGTAGTTATCGTAGCACCAGTTATTGCCTGTATGTCATTTGCTCCTGGGCCTGCTTTCGCTACCCCAAGCGCGGTATTACCGTCCTTGCCCGCATACTGTGAATAAAAGTCATCACTGCTACAGTTTGCGCCGAGCCCGGGTGTTTCGGAGTGGGATAGAATACGCACACCCAATATCTTGCCGTCAACAGCGATGCCGACCATAAAAACGATATCTCCGCCGTAACCCTTGGTAGAGACGCGCAGAGCATAACCGACTGTATCTCCGCCCTTAAGGGCTTCGGTCGCGGCGAGTATCTTCTCATCCGCAATATCGTCGATATCCTTGAATTCATCCGCGTTGGGTATCAGCTCTTTGATGGCGGTTTCGTTTGCCAGCTTTTCTTGCCGGGCTATAGAATCGGCAGTCAGCGCTCGGGCCGTACCCAAAAGTGCCCCCGCGATACCCGCGATAACAAGTAATATCAATCCTAGTTTTAAAATGCTTTCTTTCTTCATGCCTTTTTCACCATGCCATACCTTCGAGGTACGATGAATTTATCTATCAGTGGTACAAATAAATTCATTATTAAAATAGAATATGAAACGCCTTCGGGATAACCGCCGTATATACGTATGACGGTAGTCAACAGCCCGCACCCAAGTGCAAAGACCACCTGTCCCTTTATTGTCATAGGCGTTGTGGTATAATCCGTCGCCATAAATATGGCACCAAGGAAAAGCCCGCCAAGGAATATTTCATACAGTCCGTTACCTGTAAGAAAGCCTTCCCGGCCAAATATAAAGGTAAATATGGCGACAGAGGCAATATAGACAACAGGGATATGGAATTTTATCACCTTGCGTATGAGCAGGTAGGCAAATCCCAAGAGGAGAGCCAGTGAAGAAACCTCTCCTATACATCCGCCGATATGACCGACAAAAGCTTCCCAAAAGGAAGGCATTTGCCCGCCACCTTCCTTCAATATGCCGAGCGGTGTCGCGCCGGTAACTCCGTCCAGCGTCCATGTCGTCATAAGCGTCGGCCATGACGCAAGCAAAAAAGCCCTTCCTGCCAGCGCGGGGTTGATGATATTCTGCCCTATGCCTCCAAAGAGCTGCTTTACTATTACGATCGCAAAAGCCGCGCCGATTGCAGCAGTCCAAAGCGGTACCGCGGGAGGAAGATTGAACGCAAGAAGCATTCCTGTAACGACCGCGCTCAAGTCTGCTATGGAGTTATCCTGTTTCATTATCTTCTTGCAGATATATTCGGCGACGACGCACGTTATTACGCATGTCAGCGTTACAAGCAGCGCGTTTATTCCGAAGAAATATATGGCAAAGGCCAGGGAAGGGATAAGGGCGATGATCACGTCCAGCATAATCCTTTGGACGTTATTATTAGAACGGATATGAGGTGATGATGAAATTACGAAACCCATGTTGCCCATTTTTATTTCCTTTAGGTCATTTTTTTCTGGCTGCCAAAACGCGGCCCTTTGCAGAGCGTATTGACTGCAAAAGCTGTATCTTTGCGGGACAGATATAGGAACAACATCCGCATTCCACACAATCTGTGCCGTTTGTTTTATCGAAATCTTCCAGCTTGTTCCGCTGGCTTAGTGAATTAAGCAAATATGGCATGAGATCCATAGGGCAGGTATCCACACATCTGGCGCAGCGAATGCAATCGCCGGATTCCGGCAGTACCGCTTCGCTCTTGCCTAGGCACAGTATGCCGGAGGTACCTTTAACGACGGGTACATCCGTAGTTTGCAGCGTTACGCCCATCATTGGCCCGCCGGAAATAACCTTTACAGGGTCTTCACGGAAACCTCCGCAATACGCAATCAAATCAGCGACCGTTGTACCGAGTTTTACGCGCAGGTTTTTTGGGTTTGCGACGGCGTCACCCGTAACACTTACGATACGTTCTATAAGGGGAACGCCTTGCACGACGGATTTATATATCTGGCTAGCTGTAGCTACATTTTGAACGACGCAGCCAATATGCGCCGGAAGCTTGCCGCCGGGTACCCTGCGATTTGTCAGCGCGTCGATAAGGTTCTTTTCCGCGCCCTGCGGGTACTTTGTACGTAAAACCTTTACTTCTATATTGGCATAGCCTTCGGCTGCTTTTTTCATGGACTCTACGGCCTTCGGCTTGTTGCTTTCGATTCCGATTACGCCCGTAGCGCCGTCGAACAGGCGCAGCAATATATCCAGTCCTTTTATAACTGCTTCAGGCTCTTCCAACATAAGCCTGTAATCACAGTTTAAATACGGCTCGCATTCAGCACCGTTGAGTATAACATGATCTATACTGCAATCAGGCGGCGGGGAGAGTTTGACGTGCGTGGGGAAAGCGGCGCCACCCATGCCGACGATGCCGCACTCGCGAATGATGTCTATAATTTCCTGTTTAGATAAGCCATTGTAGTCCCTGTTCAATGGCGGAGATACCGATTCATATAAGCCGTCATTTTCTACAATGACGGAAGCGGTTTTCACGCTTGCGGTTGACATTCGTTTTTCTATGGTCTTTACAGTTCCGGATACGCTGCTATGCACAGCGGAAAGTCCAAAGCCTTTGGCTTCGCCAAGGCGTTGGCCAACAAGCACCCTGTCTCCCTTGGTGACGACCGGTTCGCATGGCGCGCAGAGGTGTTGGGCCATTGGAAATACCAGCTCGGCTGGAGCTGGCATGACCTCTATTTTGAGGTCTTCGCCAAGCGCTTTGTTGTCTTTCGGATGTATTCCTTTTTTAAAGGTGAACAGTTCCATTGAATGATCCCTTACATAAAATTCTTATAAAAGTAAAACATATTTTATTATGAGGACAGGCTACTGTTTCGCGCCCTTAGTATAAGATTATAGCACATTGTTTGCCCTTAGTAACCATAAATTCATACAAATAATTTTTGAAATATGATAAACTATTTTTAGCATAGAATGGAGGATGACTTGAAAAAAACACTTATATTCTCGCTTTCTCTTATCTTATTATTCTTTTGCGGCTGTACTCCGAAGGTAGTAGAAGAACAGCTTTTTGCTTTTGATACCATCATAGACTTAAAAATATATGGAGGCGAAGCCGAAAAAGCCATAAGGGAATGTGAGAACCGCTTGTCGGAGATAGATTTTGAAATGTCTCACTTCAAGGATGGCAGTGAATTGGGTGGTATAAACGCCAAAGCAGGCCGTGAAAAGGTTCCGGTCGGCAACGAGATGCGCACGGTCATTGAGAAAGCGCTGTATTTTTCCAAAATCTCCAACGGCGCGTTTGATATCAGCATATTGCCTGTCCGAGACCTGTGGGATTTTGACTCTGCCCACCCCGAATTACCGAATAAAGCGGATATCGATGCAAAGCTGCCTTTAGTCGGCTATAATGGCATAACGCTGGATGACGTGGGCGTATCATTTGCCCAAGATGGTATGGGACTGGACCTGGGGGGCATTGCTAAGGGATATGCTGCCGATGAAATCAACAGGGTGCTCGATGAATGTGGCGTACAAAACGCTATTATTGACCTCGGCGGCAATATATATGTAAAAGGCAGAAAAAATGGGACGGGGGATTGGACCATTGGGATACAAAACCCGCTTTTACCAAGAGGAGACGCCTTTGCAAAGGTAGCGGTACAGGATTGTTCCGTG
>JAVBOF010000047.1:0-38270 GCA_031550915.1 Eubacteriales bacterium
ACCTCTGCTCTTCATCGATTATCAAAAGACCGAGATCTTTAAATGCAACACTTTTATTCAAAAGCCTGTGGGTACCGACTATAACATCGATATTACCCTCTTTAAGCGCTTTAATTATGTTTTTCTGCTCTGTAGCCGTACGGAAGCGGGAAAGCATTTCGTATCTAACAGGGAATCCTTCCATTCTGGAGGAGAGTGTGTTGAAATGCTGCTGGGCAAGGATAGTCGTCGGCACCAATATAGCGCACTGTTTTCCATCCAGCACGGCTTTGAATACGGCGCGCATAGCTACCTCGGTCTTACCGTAGCCCACATCGCCGCAAAGCAGCCGGTCCATGATCTTTGTGCTCTCCATATCATTCTTTATCTCGTCGGCGCATTGCTCCTGATCCGGAGTCTCTTCGTAAGGAAAGCTTTCCTCAAACTGCTTTTGCCAAACCATATCAGGAGAAAATGCATAGCCCTTGATCGCCTGCCTTTTTGCGTATAGGGCTATGAGATCCATGGCCAGCTGCTTTACGCTCTCGCGTACACGCTGGCTCGTCTTTGCCCATTCGGTGCCGCCGAGCTTTGAAAGCCTTGGTACCGCATCCCCCGCGCCCATATACTTTTGTACTTTGTCCATCTGGTCGGTGGGCACGAAAAGCTTGTCTGTCCCTGCGAACCGTATTTGCATATAATCCCTGGAACGGTTTTCAAACCGAAGTTTTTCTATGCCTATATACTGGCCTATTCCGTGGCTTTCATGGACGATGTAATCCCCCGGTTTGAGCGATGTGAAAAGATCCATATTCTTGGCCGGCCTGGTTTGAGGCCCCTGTTTTTTCTTTGAGCCAAAAATCTCCTTATCGCTTATAAGCGTTAGCTTGATATCCGAATATTCGCAGCCCTGAGAAAAGGCTTGAGGGCTTATAAATACCTCGCCCGGTCGAACGTCCCGGTCCTGGCTTTCGCCATAAACAGCGTAGATATCGCGTTCGTTAAGCTCATCCTGCAGTCGCTTGGCCCGGGCGTCACTTCCCGCTGCAAGCACTATGCGCCATTTGTTTTTCTTATAAAAGCTGAGTTTTTCCGCCAAAGCGTCTATGCTGCCGGAAAACGAATTTATAAGCTTCGAATCGGATTTTATGATATCTCCTCCAAACCAAGCAGGCCTGCGCTCAATAGAAAAAAATCCGATCCTGTTACGACATCTTATATCCAGAAAAAGCTTATCAAAAGAGAGGTATATATCCTCTTGGCAGGGCAGCGCTTCACCACGGTCCAAAAGCGAAGCGAGCTTTGCATTATGGTCTTCAAGAATGCTTTCTCCGCGCTCCTTCAATCTTGATGGCTCCTCCATTATGACGATGGTATCTTCCGGCATATAGTCGAGCGCCCAGGATGATCCTTCGTACATACAGGAAATGAAGTTATCCATATCGTCGAAGTACATACCGGTACGCAGAAAATGTATATATTCCTCCAGTCTCATACCGATATTTCTTGCGGCCGTGCTGCTTTGAATGTTCCTTCCGAACTGATCTTCAAAATACCATAGCATCCGGTCCAATGCTTTTGGAGCGGGCACTGCTTCCATAGCTGGCATAATGCGGATGCTATTCGTATTACCGCAGCTTCGTTGTGTATCCGTATCAAACAGCTTTATTTCGTACAGTTCATCGTCAAAGAAATCAAGCCTTGCGCCATATTCCCAACCCGTTGGATAGATGTCCAAAATGCCGCCGCGCATCGCGAACTGGCCCTGATCCTGAACGTTATCTACACGGGCATATCCGGTCATCGCCAACTTTTTCGCAGCTTCGTGCATCTGGATCCTTTGCCCAACGGAAAATTCCGGCATAGCCTGAAAGAAATATTTAGCGGGAGAAAGCCTCTGCATAGCCGATTGTATGCCGGCTACAATAATGCGGGTCTTGCCTGTAGCAGCCGATCCAAGCGCGGATAAGCGCTTTACCTGCACATCCTTGCTGTGCGCCTGCACCTTGCGAAGCTGGATATCTCTTGCAGGCAGGTGTTCGGCAACACCGGGCGAAAAAGCGTTTATATCATCACATAGTCGTATGGCATCCAGTTCATCAAAGGCAAGCAAGAGCAGCGGATGCTTCTTTGAAAGCGCCACAGCCAAGTGAGCGTGCCCAATTTGGGGCATGCCAATAACCGGGATTGCAGAATTACCCTCCCGTAATGTTTTTTCAAGCGTCCGATACCGCTCCCATTCTATAATGGGATTTAATAAGGCTTTCTCCATCAAACCACGCCTGTTTTCTGTAAATTAGATACCGTCTATATGGCTCCGTTGTATTTTGCCTGTGTCGCCTCCACACCCTCTGCAATAATCGATTCCACCGCTTCCGCGGCTCTTTTGAAGGATTCGAACATCGTTTCGTGTAATTCGACCGGCGGTTTTGCAAGGACATAATCCGACAATTGCCATTCCGGAGGAGGTTTACCGACCCCTATACGAACCCTTGGAAAATCTTGTGACTCCAAAAGGTAGATAACCGAACGCATGCCGTTATGTGTGCCTGCACTGCCGCTTGCGCGTACCCGGATTGTACCCGGCTCCAGATCTATATCGTCATACACCACTATCAGCTTATCCATATCTACGCCATAGTAGTCCACAAGCGACATAACGCTTTGGCCGCTTTCGTTCATATAGGTCTGCGGCAAAGCAAGTATTATCTTTTCGCCTGCAATGAAATATTCGCCAATCAAGGCTTTATGAGCTGTTTTTTTTAGCTTTACGCCCCATTTGGCGCATAGTAATTCAACAACGTCAAAGCCGGCGTTATGCCTTGTGCGGAAATATTTATTTCCGGGATTACCAAGCCCTACGATTATATACATATGTTTCTTCCTGCCGTTATCATTACATTTCTTCCAATGCCTTTGCCCAATCCAGCAGATCCTCGTAATTTCCATGATCGCATTCGATGATCTTCTTCCGGGGGTTTATGCCAAAATTATTTAGGAAAAAAACATCAAAGCCATATTCTTTCGCAACAATGTCCTCATCAACATTGTTGCCGACCATATAGCATTCTTCCGCCGTTAAACCGGTTTTTTCAAGAATCTCCTGATAATATTCACGGTGCGGCTTGCAATAGCAGCTGTTTTCAAAACTGGAGATATACTCAAAATCTCCAGGATCAAAACCCGCCCATTTTATCCGTTTATACGTAGCTATCCTTGGAAAACAGGGATAAGTAGCCAACACCATCCGGTAGCCTTTTGAACGTATAACGTCAACAATCTCCTTTAATAAAGGGGTATGCCTTACTATATTGCATAGCTCATCAAACTTATACAAATAATACTCGTCTATCTTCTCCAATAGCCCGTCCGTTACCCTCTCATCCTTACGCTTGAATACCTTCACGAACTTGTCAATATTGGATACATTGGGAGTAAGATCAGCCGCGATCTCCAAAACGCTTGCCGTAATAAGCTCTTCAACAACCTCCGGTTCGATGAAATCACCGATATATTTGCTGATCGAACGAAAATAATCCGCGAAAAATTCATCCATGTCCATCGGCAACAGAGTGCCGTCCAAATCGAAAAAGACCGCTTTTTTCATTCATCCTCCTTTTTCTTCCCATTACGGAAAAAGAAAAGAAATAAAAGAAATCATTTGTTTGAATCGGAGTTCATTTATTTGCCGGAGCTCAAGCCTGTCGGTGAACAATAGGCTCGGCACTGGACAAAAAACCAAACCGGCTTCAATATATAATAGTAGAAAGCAGCATATAAAGTCAAACGATAACATGGTTTTGTTAAAGAATATTTCGGCCTTGATATGAATAAGAATATCCATGGTTGAAAGGAGATCCAGTATGAGGATAAGCAGGCAGCAAAAACAGCAGGATAGAGGATCTAAATGGCATTTTCCTAAAATAAAATGGGACAGGCGTTACCTAATCATTGGCTTGATACTGGTCTTACTTATAATACTTATTCCAACAACTGCTACAAAATGGGTAAAAAAGCCGGAGCCTCTGCCCGAATCGACTTATATCAGAATAGATAAGCCAGAACTAAAAGCCGAGCCATACGCCTTGGAACTGAGGCTTTATAATGCAGGCATAGGGAAAACGGTGCAGATAGATATTGAAGAATATACCGCGGATGTCGTTTCGGCGGAGATGCCGATGTCTTTTAGCGACGAAGCGTTAAAAGCACAGGCCATAGCCGCAAGGACGTTTGCCATAAACCATTGCAGGAAACTGGGCGGAAGCGGATGCTCCAAAGGCTCAAAATCAGACGTTTGTTCTGAAAGCGGCAGTTGCCAGGCCTTTTGTGATATTGATGGCCGCAGGGAAAAATGGGGAGAAAGGTTTCAGGAATATGAAAGCAGGTTGCAGAAGGCTGTTATGGAAACCGCAGGACAGATAATGACATATGAAGACAAACCGATCAACGTTTTTTATCACAGCACTTCCGGTGGGATGACAGAGGGCAGCGACAGTGTTTTTGGCGTCGATCTGCCGTATTATCAGCCTGTACTGAGCCCTGATGAGGAAAGCTCCTCACGCTTGACTTCGCAAGTCAAGCTGAGTGCCGCGGATTTTATCAAAAAAGTAAAGCGGCAATATCCGGATTGCGGACTTTCTGCAGCTTCACTCGAGGACAGCGTTGAGGTTTTGAGCCGCACGGAAGGCGGAAGAGTAGATGAAGCGAGGCTTGGCAAAGCAGTGATAAGCGGTAAGGAATTCCGCAAGTTGTTTTCGCTGGATTCGGCAAACTTTTCCTTGAGCTTTAACGGCGGAGATATTGTGATAGACAGCCGCGGATTTGGGCATGGGGTCGGTATGAGCCAGACCGGAGCAAACGGGATGGCAGAAAACGGTTCAAACTATATTGCGATCTTGGAGCATTATTATATAGGGATAGATATCATCAATATGAATGATTTATATGCAGGCAGATAACCCCGGCATTGCACGGCAAAGCACAAAGTGATAAAATATTTAAATTGAGTGAGCTAAAAGAATCGGTCATTTGGAGGCGATATTTTGAAAGAAATCGATAAAGCGATTTTGGATATTTTGGAGAAGGATTCCCGGATTACGCCAGATACCATAGCTGCAATGCTTGGAGAGGATCCCGCGGAGATAGAGCGAATCATAAAAAGGCTGGAAAAAGAAAAGATCCTATTGAGATATACGGCCGTTATAAACAAAGAAAAAGCGGAAAACTGTGCCCTTGCGCTTATTGAAGTGAAGGTCACGCCGCAGCGCGAATATGGCTTCGATAATTTTGCGAAGCGTATATACGGCTTTGAAGAGGTCATCTCGGCATTCCTCGTTTCTGGAGATTATGATTATATGCTTCTTGTAAAGGGAGAAAACATACAGCAGATAGCAAATTTCGTTTATGAGAAACTTGCTGTTTTAGATTATGTATTATCGACCAGTACACATTTTATTCTCAGGAATTACAAGGACCACGGGGTGGTGCTTGTTGAGGAAGAAAAGCAGAAAAGGCTGGTGGTTTCCCCATGAACAGCTCCAGATTCATTGCCGCGGGCGTCAACGCCATCCCACCTTCCGGTATCCGGAAGTTTTTTGATATTGCCAACGAAATGGAAGACGCGATATCGCTTGGCGTCGGTGAGCCGGATTTCGTTACGCCATGGAATGTGCGTGAAGCCGCTATTACATCCATAGAAAAAGGAATGACGCATTATACGTCCAATCATGGAATGCTGGAATTGCGTGAATACGTTTCCTCGTATATGCAACATCGGTTTGCATTGGATTATACCGTACAGGAGATCGTTATGACCATGGGCGCCAGCGAGGGGATAGATATAGCCTTGCGCGCGGTTTTGGAGCCGGGTGACGAGGTGCTTGTACCTGCGCCGTCGTACGTTTCCTATTTTCCATGCGTTTCATTCGCAGGAGGGGTGCCCGTATCGATCGAGACGTTTGAAGAAAATGGCTTTATACTAACGCCGGATCTGCTGGAAAAGAAAATAACTCCCAAAACTAAGGCGATGGTATTGGCGTACCCGAATAATCCGACCGGCGGGATAATGAAAAGGGAAGAGTTGCAGGCTTTGGCAGACATAATAGTAAGGCATGATATTCTTGTGATTTCTGATGAGATATACGCAGAGCTTACATATGGCGGGTCAAAGCATGTCAGCTTTGCCGCGCTTGATGGTATGCGGGAAAGAACTATAGTGATAAACGGCTTTTCTAAGGCGTTTGCCATGACGGGATGGCGCCTTGGCTTTGTCTGTGCGGATAGGCCGCTTTTGGACGCTATACTGAAGATACACCAATATACTGCTCTTTGCGCGCCGATAATGAGTCAGGCCGCCGCGTTGGAAGCTTTAAAGGATGGCTTTGACAATGGCTTTTCAAGGATACGTGAAATGACTATGCAGTATGATCAGCGCCGCAGGGTAATAGTAAAGGCGTTTAATGATATGGGCCTAAATTGCTTTGAACCTTTGGGAGCTTTCTATGCTTTCCCAAACATCAGTTCTACCGGGTTGAGCTCTGAGGAGTTCTGTACAAGGCTGTTGATGGAAAAATCGGTAGCCTGTGTTCCCGGAACAGCGTTTGGTTCGTGTGGAGAGGGCTTTATGCGATGTTCCTATGCTTCGTCGCTGGATAATATCTTCGAAGCATGCAACAGGATAGAAAGCTTTATAAAGGGATTGTAAAGGGGAACAGATGAATGATTTGGGGATCCGGCTTATTGCATTAGACCTTGACGGTACATTGGTCGCCGGAAGAAACAAAGTGAATGACGGGGATATTGCAGCGATAGGGAAGGCGAAAGCCGCGGGGATAAAGGTAGCTATATGCACAGGCAGGCTGTATAACAGCTGCAGAGAGTTCGCAAAACGACTTGAGCTGAAGTTGCCGGTAATATGCTGCAATGGAGCTTGTTTGTGTACCGATGATGAAATCCTCTATTCAGATTATATAAACGACGGGGTACTCGGTTTTTTAGCGGATGAATGCCAGAAACAAAAGGCTACTTATGCCTGCTTTTTGCATGACGGTGTTAGACTTCTACTTGCGGACCAGACGGAAAAGGAAAAGTGGGGAATGTATCTGGACGGTTACGCTACCAAGGATGTAAACCTGTTTACAGACAGGGAAGCTTTTTTAGAGGCCATAAGGGGCAAAACGCTTAAAGCGGCGTACATAGATGACGATATAGATTTTCTTGAAACTTTGGAAAAAGCTTCAGGTGATAGATATATAATAGAGACAACTTCCTCTTGGCCCAATAACCGTGAGGTGACATCGCGTGGAGTGGATAAGGCTTCGGCATTGCAAAAGTTGCTGGATCGTGAAGGCATCGCCTGGGAAAATGTTATGGCCATTGGCGACAGCATGAACGACCATGCTTTGATAAAGGCCGCCGGTATTGGCGTTGCTATGGGCAACGCGGAGGAGGAGATAAAAGGGCTTGCATCCTATATAACTTTGAAAATTGATGATTGTGGTGTTGCAAACGCCATTGAACAGCTCATTTTTTCGGATGAAGCCTATAAATATATACTGCGTGAGGCGACGAATTGAAAGACAGCGTTTCACTTAGAGCATGCGATAATTATGAAAGCAATAATGTAGATATTGCATTGGAAGCCGCGATACACGATTTGGGGGGCATCGGGGCTTTTGTTCGTCCGGGAATGAGGGTGCTGGTAAAAGCTAATTTGGTAATGAAAAAGTATCCCGACCAGCACGCAACGACACATCCGCAGATTATCGCGTCAATTTGCAGGCTCGTTACAGCAGCAGGCGGAGAAGCTATTATTGCGGACAGCCCGGGAGGCCCGTTTACGGAAACGGCGCTTAGGATAGTGTATAACGCAACGGGTATGAGCCGCGCAACGGAGGAATCGGGCGCGAAATTGAGCTATGATACGCGGATGGTTGATGTTGAATATGCCGATGGCAGAGTGCTGAAAAAGATGAAACTCTGCGGCTATCTGGACGGGATAGACTTGGTGATATCCGCAGCAAAGCTGAAAACTCACAGCATGACGGGCTTTTCCGGCGCGGTCAAAAATATGTTTGGCGCTGTGCCCGGCATGATAAAATTTGAATACCATTATAAAATGCCGGAACTCAAAAATTTTTCTGACATGCTTTTGGACGTTGCATGCCGAACTAGACCGGAACTCGCCATAATAGACGGTATTTGGGGCATGGAAGGTGAAGGGCCAACCGCCGGAGACCCTAGAAAGGTCGGCGTTATCATAGCTTCCGCAAACATGCATGCCGCAGATATAGCGGGGTCATACATAATCGGGATGGATCCTTCGAAGGTATGCACAATACAAAGGGCGGTGGAGCGCGGTATTGTATCGGGAGATATATGCGATCTGGAATTGTTGGGAGATCCGGTTGAAGGCTTTGTTATAAACGATTATAAAGCCGCCCCTACCTTTGGAACGACAATAATGCGCGGCAATTTGCCCGGGTTCCTGGCCTCATTTATTGAAAAGCGAATTGAGTGCAGGCCCCAATTGAAAAATGAGGGTTGTATAGGATGCAATGACTGCATGAGATCCTGCCCGGCCAAGGCTATAGAGATGCGGGAAAGGCGTCCGGCTTTCGATTACAGCAGCTGTATAAGGTGTTATTGCTGTCAGGAACTTTGCCCTCAAGGTGCGATAGGGATCAAAAGATCATGGCTGCTGAGGCTATTTGACAGGTTTTGACAACGTATATTGGAGGCCGATTTGTTTAATATAGTTTTATATAATCCGGAAATTCCGCAAAATACCGGAAACATCGTAAGGACTTGCGCCGCTACAAAATGTATGCTTCATATAATTGAACCGATGGGTTTTTCCCTTGGAGATAGGTATTTGAAGCGCGCCGGACTTGATTATTGGGATAAGGCAAACTTGAATATGTACGGCGGTTATTCGGATTTTTGTGATAAAAACGGCGGCGGGCGGCTTTTTTTCTTATCTACAAAGGGCAAAAAAGCGTATCATGAAGTGAACTATAAGGCCAACGACTATTTCATCTTTGGCAGGGAAACCGCTGGCTTGCCGCAAGATATTATTAACGCTAATCAAGACAGCGTTTTACGCATACCGATGTTTGAAGGCATCAGATCTTTGAACCTAAGCAATTCGGTTGCAATAGTGCTTTACGAAGCCTTGCGGCAAAGTGGATTCACCGGATTTGTAAAGTGATATCAAAATTGTTTTCCTTTGATTTCTTGGTTGAGTTTTGATATTATATTAACAATATAGCGGTTCTAGTTAACGAAATTATAATATAGGTGGGTGATTCTTTTGCTAAACAAAGACAAAGAAAAGGAATTGAAGATTTTTGCGGAAAAGATACGCTTAAATGCTTTAAGGTCTATCGGATCGATTGGCGTTGGGCATGTTGGCGGCTCGCTTTCCGTATGTGATCTCCTAGCCGTCCTTTACAACGGCGTAATGAAATATGATCCCAAAAACCCAAAATGGGAGGGCAGGGATTATCTCGTTATGTCGAAAGGCCACAGCGGTCCCGGGCTCTACGCGACGCTTGCAATGAAAGGGTTTTTCCCTGTCGATATGCTTGACACGCTGAACCAGTTCGGTACAAATCTTACAAGCCATTGCGATATGCATAAGACTCCCGGCGTAGACTGTACAACGGGTTCGCTTGGCCAGGGGAGCTCGATGGCTGCCGGTATGGCGCTTGGTTTGAAAAAGAATGGCTTGCCTAATTATGTATATTTGGTACTTGGTGACGGGGAGATACAGGAAGGCCAGGTTTGGGAAATGGCGTTGTTCGCCGCACACCAAAAGCTGGATAACCTCATAGCTTTTGTAGATTACAATAAGCAACAACTTGATGGCTATACGAAGGATATCAACGACCTTGGCGATATTGCGGCCAAGTATGAGGAATTTGGCTGGTTCGCGCAGAATATTGATGGGCATAACGTTACCGAAATAAACGACGCGATCGAAAAGGCGCAACAAAACAAAGGCAAGCCGAGTATGATCGTTTTGAATACCATAAAAGGTAAAGGCTGGAGCGGGTCCGAAGGCATATTGAAAAACCACAGCATGACGTTTTTAAAGGAAGATTTTGAAAAAGCGTCTGCGGAAATATCCGCGAAGATCGCCGGGCTTGAAAAAGCTTGACCAATTATTAAGTAATGGATGGTGAAACATATGGCTTACAATATATATGATGTAATAGAAATCGGCAAGGATGAAATGCGCGGGGTGTTGGGCGCAAAGCTTTTAGAACTGGGCAAAAAGAATAAAGACGTCATGATTCTTGATGCTGACCTGATGGGAGCATCCGGCATTGAGAAGCTGGTAAAAGATCTTCCGGATCAGGTGATCAACTGCGGAATTCAGGAAGCGAATATGATGGGTGTAGCCGCAGGACTAAGCCTTATGGGAAAGATACCGTTCGCGCATACGTTTGCTCCGTTTGCTACCCGCAGGGCGTTTGACCAAAACTTCCTTTCGATAGGCTATGCAAAACAGAACGTCAAGATATTGGCGACCGATCCGGGCGTGTATGCGGAATTGAACGGCGGCACCCATATGCCTTTTGAAGATATGGGAATAATGCGTAACATTCCGGACGCAACGATAATAGAGCCGACGGATACCGAGGTTTTGGCGGGGATATTTGACGAGGTCGCATCGACTTACGGGCTAACATACCTTAGACTCGTCCGTAGAAATGCTGCGCAGGTCTATAAACCCGGTAATACATTCAAAATCGGAAAGGCTAACCTTATCCGCGAAGGAAAAGATGTAGCGATAATAGCTATGGGTATCTGCGTTTCCGAAGCTTTAAAAGCTGCGAATATATTAAAAGGACAGAATATATCCGCATCGATACTCGATATGTTTACACTTAAGCCGATAGACCGCAAAGCAATTGTTGAACAGGCGAAAATAGCCGGCTGCGTTGTGACAGCGGAGAACCACAACGTTGTCAACGGGCTTGGTTCGGCTGTGGCGGAGGTGTTGAGTGAGGATTGCCCGACGCCGCTTGTAAGGGTTGGAATACAGGATGAATTTGGACAGGTAGGCAAAAAAGAAAAGCTTATGGATTATTATGGCATGGATGCGAACGCAATTGTGGAAGCAGCCAAAAAAGCCATTGCTAAAAAGGCATAACGTAAAGCAATATCAGCAAAAAGCCACGCTAGATCAATCAAATAGTCAATTAAAAAGAACCATGAAAGCTTCATGGTTCTTTCCATATTTACTATAATCAACCGGCGTGTTTCTTCTGCAGCAAAGCCAATTCTTTAGCCAGTGCATCCAAACGCGCGGCGTTTTCTGAAGGCAGCCCGTGTTTTGCGGATTCCGCCTGATGAACCATTGCTGCTATCTTTTCCAGCATATCCTCCAGCATCTCGTCGCCAGCTGTGGACACCATTAATTCTTCCTCCGGGGCGGCTTTTGTTATAATCATACCGATCGGATCAAATATATCGAAAGCAGAAGGGATAAAAACATCCAGTCCGAGCTCGGTTTCGATAAGATCTTTCAGGCTTGTGCAGGATGCGGTTTCCCCATGGATCAAGAATACCTTTTTTGCTGATGCCTTCATATGTCTGACCCACTCCAGGAGCCCGTAGCGGTCGGCGTGCCCGCTGAAACCTTCTATGCGCTTGATATGGGCATTGATATTTATCTCCTCGCCAAATAACTTTACTTTTTTTGCGCCATCGAGTATAGACCTGCCTAATGTACCTACAGCTTGATACCCAACGAAGAGGATAGTGGAATCGTTTCTCCAAAGGTTGTGTTTAAGATGATGCTTTATCCTTCCTGCTTCACACATACCGCTGGAAGAGATGATTATCTTCGGCCCGGGGATATCATTAATATGCTTGGATTGTTCGGCCGTAGTCGCTATAAAAAGTGTATCGAAAAGCAGTGGATCAACGCCCTTATTGATAAGTGACATGGCTTCTTCGTCATAATAGTGTACAGCCATTTGCTTGAAAATGTTTGTCGCTTCTATTCCCAGTGGACTATCGATATATACCGGAATGGTCGGCCATCCGGATACCTCCTTGTTTTGGATGATCTCCCTAAGATAGTAAAGCATCTCTTGGGTGCGTCCGACCGCGAAGGAGGGGATGACGAGATTTCCGCCCCTGTCAAACGTGGTTTTGATCGCATCGATAAGCAATTGCTTTTTATTGTTTGTTTCGCGATGCTCTCTATCACCGTAGGTGCTTTCCATAATGACAAAATCCGCTTCGTCGACATACGAAGGATCCTTGATCAGCGGCCTGTCACTTGTGCCTATATCTCCGGAAAAGACTATTTTACGTTTCTCGCCGCCTTCTTCAAGCCAAATTTCCAGCGAAGCGGAGCCAAGCATATGCCCGACATCCCGGAAACGCAGCTTTATACCGGGTAACGGTTCGATGATATCGTCATAATTGTGTCCCACAAACAGCTTTAAGCAATCCCTGGCGTCTTGCGCCGTATAAATCGGCTCTACCGGTGGTTTCCCAGCGCGCTCCCTTTTTCGGTTCTGCCATTCGGTTTCAGATTCCTGAATGTGTCCGCTATCCGGCAGCATTATTTCGCACAGCTTCTTTGTCGCGCCCGTGCAATGAATAGAGCCCGAAAAACCTCGCTTTGCAAGCAACGGTATCCTGCCGGTGTGGTCTATATGTGCATGGGTCAAAACGACCGCATCGATATCCTTCGGATCGAAAAAAGCAAATTCATTGGTAGCAGAGGCATCCTTGCCCTGAAACATTCCGCAATCGACTATCAAAGTCTTGCCGCCTGCTTCCAAAAGGGTACAGGAGCCAGTAACACTTTTAGTTGCGCCTAGAAATTCAATTTTCATAATTACCTCCGTGATTAAAGGGGTTGATCCCCAGAAACTCTTTTTAATAGCTCTACAAAAAATATTGCGCCTTGCCGCAGGCTGGATACTTCCAGTCTTTCGTTCGTGCCGTGTATACCGCCGATATCCCTGGCGAGTGAAGGAAATGGCGAAAACCTGCAAACACAATTGCAAAGAGGCTCGAACAAGCGGCTGTCGGTGGACACTATTGTCATAGCGGGCGCGGCTACGCATCCCTGCAGGGCGACTGACGCGGCCTCCTTGACACATTTAAAACCAAAGGAGTCCATCGAAGATACTTTACTTGCTTCCGAAGCGTTTAATATCTCAATATTATAGCCCTCTCCAATGATCGATACCAGTCTTTGTTTGACAGATCCAATATCTTCTCCAGGCAGCATCCTGCAATTTACTATAGCTTCCGCCTTCTGGGGTAGAATATTCGCCTTCACACTGCCCTGAAGCATTGTAATTGCGGCAGTAGTTGAAAACATCGCCCTTCCTAGCGGCGTTCTGCACAGATAGTTTAACACTAATCGCCCGAAAACCGGCAGGTTTGCGCCGTATATATTCAGCGGAAAACGCATATAGGGGGAAAGCTGTTCCGTCATAGCTTTTGTCAAACCGATATAATGCCGGGGAAAGCCATTCTTTTCAATATTCTCTATGGCTTTTGCCAATCGAACGACCGCACCGTTTGCGGGCGGCATACTGGAATGTCCTCCGTTAGATACAGCCGTGATTTTAACCTCGGCATAACCCTTTTCCGCAAGGCCTATTAAAGCGGCTTTTTCCTTTATGCCAAAATTATTGCCGTCATAAATGGACATACCTTCGTCCAGTACCAGTTCAAATTCCATACCGCGCTGCTTGCATAGCTCGGCTATGGCAACAGCCCCCTTTTCAATTGGCAACTCCTCATCATGCCCCAGGGCAATGTAAATATCGCGCGAAGGCTCAAAGCCTTTGTCAATGAGATATTCCAGGGATTCGAATATACAGACGAGCTGCCCCTTCATATCCAAAGTACCGCGGCCCCATATATATCCACCTTCTATTATACCGCCGAACGGATCATGCTTCCAATCGGTTTCAGTACCCTCGTTTATAGGTACGACGTCCAAATGTGCCATAAGCAAAACAGGCTTTTCACTGCTGCCCGTTTCCCAACGATAGAGCAATGAATGATCTTCTATAGTTTCAACTTTGAATTTTTGATGTAGCATAGGATAGCTATCGCGCAGATATCCATGGAATAACGGAAATTCATCTGCGCAGCTTTCGTGCGCGGATATCGTTTTGAAGCATATCGCGCCGGAAAGTTTTTTTGCCAAACCATCTTCATCGATATCATTATATTCCGCAGGGATACATGCTATGGATTCTTTTTTAACTGAAGCCGTGGCACGATACACCAATAACGCCAATACAGCCACGATAAGAATGATCAATATGATATATAAGGCCATAAAACCTCCTACGCCATATAATAAACGGCTATAAAGCCGTTTTACATAAAGCCTTCGTGATTATACCGCTTCGGGTTCAGGCCTTATTTTTATAGACAGGTAAGTCTTCGTTATCAAACCGAAAGCAAAACCTTACCAAGAAAATCCTTGGTCCTCTGGTTCTGCGGATTTCCAAATACATTTTCCGGAGGCCCTTCTTCCGCAATGATACCCTCGTCCATAAACAACACGCGGGATCCGACGTTACGCGCAAAGCCCATCTCGTGTGTCACCACGACCATAGTCATACCTTCGGCAACAAGGCTTCGCATAACATCCAAAACCTCGCCGATCATCTCCGGATCCAACGATGAAGTCGGCTCGTCAAAGAGCATGACATCCGGCTCCATTGCCATGGCGCGCACTATCGCTATCCTTTGCTGTTGGCCTCCGGAAAGCATTTTCGGATATGCTTTTATCTTATCGTAAAGCCCGACCCTCTTAAGAAGTTTTTCCGCGTTGGCTTCGGCTTCACTCCGGGAGAGCCTTTTAACTTTTATAGGTGCCAAAGTCAGGTTTTCAAGAATGCTGAGGTGGGGAAACAGGTTGAATTGCTGAAAAACCATACCCATCTTCTGCCTGTGGATGTTGATATCGACGTTCTTATCCGTTATATTCGTTCCTTCGAATATTATATTGCCATGCGTAGGTATCTCCAAAAGGTTGAGGCAGCGCAAAAACGTGCTTTTGCCGCTCCCGCTTGGGCCGATAACAACGACGACTTCACCTTGAGTTACTTCTGTAGTAATACCTTTAAGTACTTCGAGTTTATCAAAATGTTTATGCAAATCTTCTACCCTGATCATCCGGCCTCATCCTCCTTTCAACCTTGTTCATTACCCTCGATAGTATGAATGTCATAATAAAATAGATAACTGCTGAAGTTAACAGTGGGGTCCAGGGATCAAATGTAGCGGCTTTGATATAAATGGCGCTTGTCATGAGCTCCATATAGCCTATAGCATAGCATAGAGAGGATTCCTTTATAATAACTATGAATTCGTTGCCGAGCGCCGGGAGAATGTTTCGAACGGCCTGCGGCAATATGATACGCCACATCGTTAGCGAGTAGGACATACCCAGAGACCGCGCCGCTTCCGTCTGCCCTTTATCTACGGATTGGATGCCGGAACGCATTATTTCCGCCACATATGCGCCGCTGTTTAGTGAAAGAGTGATTATTGCCGCCAGAAGCATATCGGCGCCTTTCCCAAGGAAAGGCCAAGAAGGCAAAGTTAACGCGATACCGAATATTAGAAGCTGCACGAGCATTGGAGTGCCCCGAAACACCTCGATATATATATTTGATACTATCCTGAGTATCCAGAATCTGGACAGTTTAAGAATACAGAATAGCGTTCCTATAATACTTCCGAAAACTACGGAAATTGCCGAAATGATCAATGTCATACCTGCCGCTCTTAGCATTGTTGGCAAATAGTTTTCGACAAATACGATAAAATCCTCCATCCGACGCCTCCTTTAATTAAAATCCTATGCATATGCATATAAATCAATTATACTTGCGGCGCTATGTATGCGCAACAGAATTATTGCGAAGCTTTTTGGGAATAAAAAGCTTTTATGGCGTCAATAATTACTTTGAAACTCAATTTGTTATGTGGAGTGGATATGAAAAAACTGATTGCCTTGGTTTTGCTGTTTCAGGTGCTGATATCAACACAGGCTTCGGTATGCGGTACACTTGAAGGCGCCTTAAAGCAGCAAAATTTAGATATGATGGAATGGCGGTTGGACGCAAACGCGAAAATAAATACCGCGGAAGACGCTGAATCTATCGCAAGTGTTTTGGGTAGAAATGAAGGCCTTAAAATGGTGCTGGCAGCCGATGGCTTGCGTGTTGTATATACCGAGCAGGGCAGTGGTCCTGCAGAAGAACGATACAAAAAGATAAAAAAAGCATTTTCTTTATTGGAACACTCAAGGGTCAGTATAGCGTATATTTGCACGTCAAAGGTCAAGATCGACCCGCAATATATACTGGCAAATGCCGGAGGTATCGAAAGGTTTTCGTCAGACGACGGTCTGGTACAGACCTCAAGCGGATATAACAGTTCGCTTGGCGAAGCATTCGAATGCGGAGGTGAGTTATCCAATATGCAAGCCGCATGCATAGATAAAGACGGGGCTTATATTTTGGTATTGGCCCACCCTGCAATACTGTTCGAATACTGACTCGGACAATAACAAAAACCTCGGAGCATGAGTTTTACCGCTACGGTTTATAGGCATAAATACTTTATTTTACAAACATTTTTTGCGCCCCGCGGGGTAATAATATCAATAAATAGAATGTTTCAGCAAACGGGGGTACGGATTGAACGCTTTTTACATAAGGAAAAGCCCTCCTCTGCAGGGCACCATTAGGATAAACACAGCCAAAAACACGATTTTACCGCTGATGGCGGCGACCTTACTGACGGATGATGAGATTATTTTAGAGGACATACCGGTGCTCGAGGATGTTAATTCCATGCGCGAGATATTGGCTTATATGGGTAAGCGGATAAGCCATACTAACCACAGGCTGGTTATAAACCATGGAAGTGGCGGAACAAATAACCTTCCAGAAAGTGTGACGAGCAAATTGCGCGCATCGCTTTTGGTATTGGGGCCGAGCCTTGCTAGAAGCAGGCAGCTACATATTGCTATGCCCGGCGGATGTGAGATCGGCACACGCCCGATAGATCTGCATATAGCGGGATTCAAGGCGCTTGGAGCGGATATAGAGGTACGCGGCGGTTTTATCATGTTTAATGGCAACCGTATGCATAGTTGTAAGATATATCTGCCATTTCCAAGCGTAGGTGCTACTCAAAACCTCATTATGGCTTCCGTGCTGGCCGATGGCATAACGACTATTCAAAACGCCGCGGCCGAACCGGAGATTGCCGACCTAGCGAATTTTCTTTGCAGGATGGGAGCGAATGTATCCGGCGGAGGATCGCGAACGGTAGTTATCGAAGGCGTTAGCAAGCTTCATGGGACGTCGTACCTGCCCATTTCAGACAGGATCGAAGCAGGCACTTTTATGATAGCCTGCGCCATGACCGGGGGCGATATGGTTCTGCACAACGCTAACGCAAAGCATCTTATGCCTCTGATCGGTAAGCTTGAACAGGCGGGAGCGGATATACGCGCTTATCCGAAAAGCCTTCGGATAATAGCTCCCAAAAACCTTTCCGGGCTTGATATCACGTCGATGCCATACCCAGGATTCCCAACGGACCTGCAGTCACAGGCGATGGCCATGTGCATCTATGCGCAGGGTACAAGCAGTATAGTAGAAACAGTTTTTGAGAACCGGTTCCGCCATGTCGAACTCTTTAAACGTATGGGCGCGGATATACAGGTGCAAGGCCGGAATGCGATAATAAACGGGGTCAAATCGATGACTGGTATAGTAGCGGAAGCACCTGATCTTCGCGCTGGAGCGGCGATAGTGCTGGCGGGCCTGCGTGCCGAGGGTGAAACGGTCTTAACAGGCCTTGAGAGGATAGACCGGGGATATGAAAATATTGAAAACCGCCTATATAACCTTGGCGCGGAAATCGAAAGAAAGCCGTATCCTGCTTTGGAAGAAGCAGATACAAGGCATATGGTTATGGATATGCATTTTGCTGTTCCATGACATACCGATGACATAAGCAAATTAAAATCAGTAAACTAATATAGTGGTTTATTGATTTTATTTTTATTGTGGGATAGAATAAATTTTGGATTTAAATAACTTAAAGAAATACAAAGGAGTGCGGAAATATGAACAAAAAAACCATAGAAGATATTGATATAAAGGGCAAAAGAGTCCTTGTCAGGGTAGATTTTAACGTGCCTTTGGATGAGAATAAAAACATTACGGATGAGACCCGTATAAAAGCCGCACTCCCAACGATTAATTATCTGATAAACCAAGGAGCAAGGATAATCTTATGTTCGCATCTTGGCAGGCCGAAGGGAGAGTTCAATATGAAGTATTCCCTGGAACCCGTCGCAAAGAAGCTTGCTGAAATCCTTGGTAAAAACGTGGCATTTTCGAAGGACGTGATCGGAGAAAACGCACATGAATGCGTTGCTGCGTTGAAAGATGGCGACATCATGCTTCTTGAAAACCTGAGGTTTCATAAAGAGGAGGAAGCCAATGATCCGCAGTTTGCCAAGGAGCTTGCATCCATGGCCGAAATTTATGTAAACGATGCCTTTGGCACGGCGCATAGGGCACATGCTTCGACAGCGGGGGTAGCGGCGTACTTGCCGGCCGTTGCGGGATATCTTATAGGTAGAGAATTGGATATAATGGGCAAGGCTTTAGAGAACCCAGAACGCCCGTTTGTGGCTATTTTGGGCGGAGCGAAGGTTTCCGATAAGATCGGCGTTATAAATAATTTATTGGATAAAGTCGATTGTCTTTTGATTGGCGGCGGCATGGCATATACCTTCGTTAAAGCAAAGGGCTTTGGTATTGGTAAATCGCTAGTAGAAGAGGATAAAATTGAATTGGCGAATGAGCTTATAAAAAAAGCGGAAACGAAGGGGATCAAAATGCTCCTTCCGATAGATGTTATTGCGGCGGATGAGTTTAAAAACGAAGCTAATACGAGGATAGTGGATATCGAGAGCATTCCTGATGGATGGATGGGTCTTGATAACGGACCGAAATCAAACGAAGCTTTTGCCGCGGTGATAAAGAACGCAAAAACGGTCATCTGGAACGGGCCTATGGGCGTATTCGAGATGCCGAATTTTGCTGAGGGTACGAAGAGTATCGCTAAGGCAATGTCAGATAGCAGCGCAATAACGATAATCGGGGGCGGGGATTCCGCCGCCGCCGTTGAACAGATGGGTTTTGCGGACAAGATGACGCATATATCCACGGGAGGCGGCGCTTCACTGGAATACCTTGAGGGTTTGGAACTGCCTGGCGTGGCTGCATTGTTGGATAAATAAAATTTGTATTATATCGGAGGTCTATTAGGAGAAAACCTATCATTGCGGGCAATTGGAAGATGAACATGGATATTGAAGGGACGAAAGCGCTTGTGGGCGCGATAATCCCGTTAGCCAGGGAATCCTCGGCAGAAGTTGTGATATGCCCGTCCTTCACGAATATCGCGCTTGCGAGGCATATGACGGAAGGTACCAACGTGCAGGTCGGAGCCCAGAACATGCATTTTGAGCCAAAAGGAGCGTATACTGGAGAAGTAAGCGCTGAGATGCTTAAATGCCTTGGCGTCCAATATGTGATAATAGGGCATAGCGAACGCAGACAGTACTTTGGCGAGACGGACGAAAGCGTTAATAAAAAAGTCAAGGCTGTTTTGGAGAGCGGCATGTCCCCGATAATGTGTGTTGGCGAAACTTTGGAACAAAGGGAGCAGGGTGTGACCAAATCACTGGTATGCAATCAGGTAAAAGAGGGAATGAACGGCCTTAGCGCAGATGATGCCGCAAAAACGGTAATTGCTTACGAACCGGTTTGGGCTATCGGCACCGGCAAAACTGCGACGGCAAACGACGCAAACGAGGTTTGCGGATGGATACGTGATACGCTAAGGGAGATGTTCGGAAAGATTGCGGATGATATACGCATACAATACGGCGGAAGCATGAATCCGGGAAACGTTAAGGAACTGATGGCGATGCCGGAAATAGACGGAGGGCTGATCGGCGGAGCTTCATTGAAAGCCGAGGATTTTGACAAGCTTATTAATTATGATAAATAAAACCCAAAGGACTAGACAGCCCATATATAAATGAAACGAGGCTAAGATGAAGAAGTTATCGGCTTTGATAATAATGGATGGATTCGGCATCCCTAAACCGGGAAGTATCAACGCGATGTCCGGCGCGCATATAAAATATATCGAGGAACTTAAGCGGAAATATCCGAATACACAGATAAATGCAAGCGGCAGGGACGTAGGATTACCAGATGGGCAGATGGGCAACAGTGAAGTGGGACATCTTAATATCGGAGCAGGCAGGATCGTATATCAGGAATTGACCCGGATCACAAAGGATATTGAGGATGGAGGCTTTTTTAAGAACTCTTGCTTTTTGGATGCCATGAAAAACGCAAAGGATAAGGGCAGTAAACTGCATCTTATCGGACTTCTGTCTGATGGCGGCGTGCACAGCCATATTGAGCATGTTTTTGCCCTCTTGCGGATGGCTAAACAGAACGGTCTCAAAAACGCATACGTCCATTGCCTTACGGACGGCAGGGATGTGCCGCCTACCAGCGGAAGGGACTATATAACGCAGATGCAGGACTATATGGATGAGATTGGGTTTGGAAGCATTGCGACTATAATTGGCAGATATTATGCAATGGACAGGGATAACCGGTGGGAGCGGGTTCGTCGCGCGTACGGAGCGATGGTTGAAGGCAAAGGGGATCTTTCCGATGATTTGATAGAAGCGGTAAATGAATCATATGCCAACGACGTTTCCGATGAATTTATATTGCCGATTATTGCCGCCAAGGGTGGGAAGCCCGTAACAAAGATTGAAGCAAATGACAGCGTTATTTTCTTCAACTTCCGTCCTGATAGGGCAAGGGAGATAACACGGGCTTTTATTGATAAAGACTTTGATAGCTTCGAGCGGGCTAACGGATTTTTCCCGCTGCATTACGTCTGCATGACCCAATATGATAAAACATTTAAAAATTGCAGCGTTGCGTATAAACCAGAGACGCTTAAGAATACCTTTGGTGAGTATTTAAGTAAGCTTGGAAAGACTCAACTGCGTATCGCAGAGACCGAGAAATACGCACATGTAACTTTTTTCTTCAATGGCGGGGTAGAGCAGCCCAACGAAGGCGAGGAAAGGGTGTTAATCCCGTCGCCAAAGGTGGCTACGTATGATCTGAAGCCGGAAATGAGTGCATATGAGGTTACGGACGAGGCCGTGAAAAGGATAGAATCGGGTAAATACGACGTGATGATCCTAAACTTTGCAAACCCGGATATGGTAGGTCATACAGGGGTGCTGAAGGCGGCGACCATGGCGGTACATGTTGTTGACGAATGCGTTGGCAAAGTCGTTGATACCATATTGAAAAACGGAGGCAAGGCTATTGTCACAGCGGATCACGGCAATGCGGACCAAATGGTCGATGAGGATACGCATGTGCAATTTACCGCGCATACAACCAATCCTGTGCCTTTCATTTTGGTGGATGATGCGTTTGCCGGAGCCAAACTTCGCGAAAACGGTAGGCTTGCCGATGTTGTACCTACGCTACTTGATATGATGCATATAGAAAAGCCGAAAGAGATGGAAGGCTCCTCTTTGATCGTTCACCAATAGTATTTAGGGCGAGGAATTTGGTTTGAATATTTTGTCGAAAAAAAGAAAAATTAATCGACAATAGTAAAATGAATATTTGGGTCAATAAATATTGATATTATTAGAATTAGGATATATGTTTTTTGCAACAGCCGGCGCTTCTTAGAAGTGCCGGTCATCTGTTTGTTTACATAGTTTGCCAGCATCCACGGTAAAGAAATAGCATTATATATGCTTCCCTTATCATCACTATTTGTGAAGAAATACCATAATAACAGACAAGAAAAATATGAACATATGTCGATTGACATTGTCGATTTCTGCAGAAAAGCCACATATAATGCGATTTTCGGCGAATGGGTGGTATTCACAAATTGTAGAATGCTGGTATAATCAAACTATTAAGAACCAATTGGTTTTGTTTGAGGAGGATTATTTTGCTGAAAGAACCTTGTGAAATAATCTGGGCGAAACGCATTTTATATCGCGAAAAGTGGTGCACCGAAAGCCATAAACATAATTGTTTCCATATGATTAGTGTGTTATCTGGGAACTGTAGTTTTAGTATAAACAATATGGCGTTTAACCTGTCAGAAGGTGATATCTTCATTGCACGGCCCGGAAGGATGCATGGAGTTTTGGAGCTGGAAAAACCAGCGGAATTGTTTGAGATAAAGTTTAAAGTCGATGAACCAGACGCGTTGAATGAGCTTGAGCACCTGCCTCCAGTAATAAGCCTCAGCAATGATATATTAAAATCCATTTTTGATAGCATCCAGCGCTATTACGACGAGGCAAGCTTCGGTTATAAATGGATGATGAACGTTAAACTGAGCAGCCTGTTGAATGAGCTGATAAAAATGTTTGATTGTGATATCGATTCGCAGGATGAAGAGAAAGGCGGGCGGTCCAGGATGGTCGCTCAGATCGAAGAGTATATCGAGAAAAACTTTGCGGATGAACTAAGTTTGGAAAATATTGCAAGGGCGCTCGGATATAACAAGAATTATATACTCGGGGTTTTTAAAAAGGAAATTGGAGATACGATCTCCAACTATATTTATGAATACAGGATAAAGCAATCAAAGGAGCTTTTACGTAACGCGGATTTGAGTATTGAGCAGGTCAGCCTGCTAACGGGCTTCAAGAGTGTACATCATTTTTATAGGATATTCAAAAAACACAGCGGGATACCACCCGGACAATATGTAAAAGCGAATCGAGACATTCAGGCATAAACAAAAGCCCGTGTTTTACGTGAAAGCACGGACCTTTGTATGTGCCCGTTTTTATCCCATCATAGAGTTACCGCAGGGGTTACATGTATGGAGACATTCTTCTAATGCGCCAATATTGAAGACCGGTATGTTTAATACGGTATTTGCACTGGGGCTGTATGCCCGTAAAAAATCGCGCGCGATGTCCAAAAGGAACGCGTCGATCGAGGCTCCGTTCAATAGAGTTATGCGCACATGCCTGTTACGTAATGTACCAAGATGAAATAAAAAACTTAAACCGTGTACCCCGGATGAAAATGGCGAAACGCGCGGCCCTGCCAAGGAGTTGTTGCACATCCCGGGACTCGTGAGATTATCATTGCAGCACATATTTTCATGTCCTTTCAAATTATCATTCTGCGATATATATATGTATGGCAATATCGTTATGCTACAAAAAAATATAAAAAATAGCGCATTGATAAAACGGATAATTTTTAATATAATCGCAATATACTATACGGAATGTCAAGATTTAAAAGGAGGTTTATGATATATGGCGAGGCGGGGCGGTTTCCCTGGTATGGGCGGAGGAAATATGCAATCTATGATCCAGCAGGCGCAAAGGATGCAGCAGGAGATGGGTAAAGTTCAACAAGCCATCGAGGAAATGGAGACGGAAGCAAGTGCCGGTGGCGGGGTCGTCAAGGTAATTGTAAGCGGCAAAAAAGAGCTTAAGTCAATTGAGATACAGCCTGAAGCGGTTGATCCGGACGATGTTGAAATGTTGCAGGACCTTATTCTGTCGGCTGCCAACGAAGCGCTTAGGAATATGGAAGAACTGAGCCAGAAGGAAATGTCTAAGGTGACCGGCGGGATGAACCTTGGAGGACTGTTTTAATTGGACTATATAGCGGAACCTATAGCCAGGCTGATAAACCAGCTTGGAAGGTTGCCGGGCGTAGGCGGAAAAACTGCCCAAAGGCTGGCATATCATATCATTGCTATGGAAGAGCAGGATGTTAGGGAGCTTGCCGAAGCGATTTTCCTTGCCAAGAAAAAAACCACCTTATGCGAAACATGCCTCAATGTTACTGACAAAACACCTTGTAATATATGTACTGACAGCCGCAGGGATAGAAGGACGATCTGCGTTGTGGGCACGCCCAAGGATGTATTAGCGATTGAAAAATTACGTGAATATAAGGGTCTTTACCATGTTTTGCATGGCTCTATATCTCCGATGGACGGTATTGGACCGGATGAATTGAAGATAAAGGAGCTTTTGAAAAGGCTGGATAATGATATACAGGAGATAATCATCGCAACAAACACAGACGTTGAAGGCGAGGCCACAGCTACCTATATATCAAGGCTGATAAAACCGATGGGGGTAAAGGTATCCCGGATAGCCCATGGTGTGCCCATTGGAGGGAATCTGGAATACACCGATGAAATAACTCTTATCAAAGCCATTGAGGGCAGGAGAGAAATGTAGGAAACGGGGCGGAGCCATCTGCATCGTCAATATATTTAGTGAGCCTATGTCATCGGCTTTGAAATATACTTTGCACATAAGGCCGCTCCAATAAGTCCGAAAGCTCCGATAATAACAAAGGACGCTGATAAGCCGAAGCTGTGCCCTACAAAGCCTGCCAAAACGGGACCGGCTAATATGCCAAAAGCATAGGTCGCTTGATAGAACCCTATGGCGCTGGATTTCTTTTCCGGCGCTATTTTTGATGCACAGAAGCTTAGGGCGGTAGTAAGCAGAACACCTCTGGACCATCCGTTTACAATTTGAGTGACATATACCGCGAGTATGCTCTGGCATAGGGGCAGCGCTAACGCAGATAAAGCGCAAAGCAGAATCGAATGCAGTAAAAAGCCTTTCTCGTGCCGCTTGCGCGCTATAACATATGAAGCGGCAAGTGAGCCGATCAAGGATGTCAGAGCAAAGCACGTTGCAACCAGCCCGGGGTCGCGTGCACTGTCTTTCATGGTTTTAAGGATATCCGGAACAAAGCCGTAAACAGTTGAAAAAGCGACCATCTGCAAAATAAAAGCCAGCAGAGAAAGTAAAAGCAGCTGCCTGTCCTTAACGACTAAAAAGAGTTCTTTGAACCTTGGAGTATCCTTGAAAACCTTCTCTTCTTTTATTGTTAGAACAAGTACAATGCATAACGCACTGGTTACGACCGAAAGCATGAACGGAAACCGGATGTTTATTGACCTTGAAAGGATGTCGCCGCAAAAAGTAGCCAAGAGCTGGCCTGTGTAGGTCAAAGCGCTGGCATAACTGAGCATCACTTTATTGTTGCTACCCTGGTTGCCGACCATAGCCGAAAGATTTACCCATACGGATGCTGATACGCCGGAGAGGCTGCGGAAGCATAGAAACCAGCCAGGCATGGGCAAAAGATACATTCCAAGGGACGCCAATAAACATACAAGCATACCACCGGCAACGAAAGGCTTTTGCCTGCCTGCCTTGCCACCGAGCATTCCGAGCGGCATGCGGAGCATGAACTGCGTAAGGCCATAGGAACCAAGAATAACGCCGATAAATGCCAGGCTTGCGCCCATCGTATGCAAATATGGTTCAAATACCGGCATATAGGTATATTGTGAAAACCAGAATAATCCGGCTAACAAACAGGATAGGACTGCGTTTCTCTTAATTTAGATCACCTCCGCGCAAATAATATGATTATAAGTGCTATGCGGTAAGAACACAAATAAGGATATTACTGGAATTGTAATCAAGCGTTAAATTAAGCGTAATAAAATTAACACATAATTAATATATTTTACGCCGAGAAAACGCGAGAAAATAGGCGAAAAACATCGATAAACCGGAGTATTTGGGCTTTGACATCAGAATAGCATGTGATATACTGGAAAAGGCAAGATATATTGCACACGGTTGGAGGAAACCAAAGATGAAGAAATTTAATAAGTATGTCAAAATAGTTTCAATTATTGCGGTGTTTACGTTATGCGCATCGTATGTGCCGTCGATTTCATTTGCGGCATCTTCTAAAGGCACTGTAACATCCAATGGTGTGAATCTCAGAGAAAAAGCTTCGACCGGTTCAAAGATAATAAAAAAATTGAACAACGGTACTAAAATAACGGTACACAGCACCTATAAAGGCTGGTGCTATGTGACTGCCGATGGTCGTTCCGGATTTATAAGCGCGGAATATGTAAAGACATCATCGTCAAGTTCATCCGACAGTTCCGATTCTTCTTCAAGCTCCAGCAGCGGTGGGGACGGCACTGTGACGGCAAGCGGGGTGAACCTTCGCAAATCAGCTAATACATCCGGCACCGTCCTCAAAAAACTGTCGAAAGGCACATCCATTGAAATATACAGCAAGTCTAACGGCTGGTATTATGTAAAGGCCGGAGGGACAAAGGGCTATATCTCGGGAAGCTATGTTAAAGTAAGCAGCTCGTATTCGTCTTCGGGTGACGAGGACGCAACGGTCGATAAGATAACGACACATACCACTTTGAAAATGGGTATGCGGGGAGACGCGGTAATGCAGATGCAGAAGGCGCTGAAATCCAAGGGCTATTTCAAAGGTAGCGCGACGGGATACTATGGATCCGCTACGCGGGACAGCGTTAAGTCTTACCAAAAGAAGGTCGGATACAAAGCAGACGGTATTGCGGGAACTAAAACCCTGAACAAACTGTTCAGCAACAGTTCGGGTCCGAACGCCGACGGATCGACTCCGAAACCTACTTCTACGCCAAGCGGTGAAAGTGTGAAACCTACCGAAACGGAAAACAAAGCTCCGGCAGCTCCTCCCAAGAATGGGAACGTTGAATTGCTTGATTGGTTTAAGGGCGGCAACGAACTGTTTAAGAAATATACAGTATATAAAGTTATAGATGTGCGCACGAGCATTTCCTATAATGTAAGAAGGTTTGGCGGCTGGTATCACGCGGATATCGAACCGGTAACAAAGGATGATACAGCCAAGATGCTCGAATCATTTGGCGGCGCATGGTCCGCTGGAAAACGCAGGCCATTGTGGATATTTATCGGAGACAGAATAATTGCAGGCTCTATAATGGGGACCCCGCATGGAGTCGATACATTACCGAACAACGGCATGAAAGGCCAGGTTTGTATACATCTATTGAACAGCAAAATCCACGAAAATAATAAAGTGGATTCCGGACATCAGGCAGCCATAAAAGAGGCGTATAACGCTGGAAAGAAAGCTCCGGATCCGAATGCGACCGAATCGCCGACGACGACACCGTCAGCGGCTCAAACAGCAGCGCCCTCAGCTACGCCGGCCGCAACCCCGGCAGCAACGCCCACCTCCGCGCCAACTGTGCCCGCTGCCAGCTCTACGCCGGTCGGATGATTTGATTGTATCGATATTTGCCCGCTATCCAAATAGATGGCGGGCATTTTTTGTGGCGAAGTACCTAGATCGGAATAAATGTTTCAAAAAGTTACAAAATATATTATGTATGAAAGTTAGTTAAATAGGGAATTTATGCATATAGGGTGTTGACAAATCCAATAAAAAATGATTTAATTTAATGGAAATGTAACATATTCGAAATATTTAGTAATATTAGCGAAACAAAGAATGCATGATAGGTGATATTGATGAGAAATAACCGGTTTTCGAAAACTGTTATGATGGTATTGGTTTTTGCAATGGCATTTGCTTCGTTTCCCGTAATATCCTTTGCGGAGGAAAATAAGGGAAAGATACTGGCCGATGAAGTCAATCTAAGAAAAGAACCCAATACTGAAAGTGAAGTTATAAAACAATTAAAAATCGATTCGTCCGTTAACATCCTCGGCGTTGAAGGAGACTGGTATCATTGCTCACAGAGCGGCGATGAAGGATATGTGCGGATGGATTATGTCTTTTATTCGGATGACATAGCAAAAGCCACGATTAACGCGGACGACGTTAAATTTCGGGCTGGTCCTTCTGTCGAAGATGAGGTCTATGGGCATTTTGATACGGGTAACCATGTTGAGATCATCGGTTTGAAAAATGGATGGTACAAAGTAAAGTATGGCGGCAAAGTAGGCTATGTCAGCGTGGAATATGTTGATGTTGAGATAAACGGCGGTTCCGAAGAAGAAGGCCTTTTGAAAGTCGGTTCAAAGGGAGACGAAGTGACAAAGCTGCAAAAGGAACTCAAGAAGCTTGGTTATTTCAATCATTCGGTTACCGGTGAATACGGCGCTATTACACGTGCGGCTGTAGAAAAAGCACAAAAGAAAGCTAAATTGCATATAGACGGTATAGCGGGGGCTGAAACGATTGCCGTTATCGAAAACGGAAAGCTGCCAGAAGCCGATCCAGAAGTTAAGATAAATGGCAAGGTGGAATTGCTTAGCTGGTTTGACGGCGGCAAGGAATGGTTTGCAAAGGGGAAGACCGTTACGGTAACGGATGTAAAGACCGGCAAGCAGTTTAAAGCCAAACGATTTGGCGGATGGTTCCATGCGGACAGTGAACCCGTGAGCAAAGATGATACGGCAATAATGAAGCAGATCTACGGCGGTAAATGGAGTTGGGACAGAAGGGCGATATGGATAAGCATGGGAGGCAAAACAGTTGCGGCTTCTATGCATGGTATGCCTCACATGGTCGATGCGGTTCCCGGCAACGATTTTCCCGGTCATTTCTGCATACATCTATATAAGAGCAAGGTGCATGCGAACAGCAAGGAATGTCCGAGGCACCAGGCAGCCGTTATGAAGGCATTCAACACCAAACCGAAGGATTGATCGACTTGCACCGGCCTACAGCAGGAAAGCTGCGTGGGACGGCACGGATATATGCCCGACCATTCGGAAGGGCGTTAGGCTATAAAGAAGCCTAATTTTAAAGCCTGCGCGCTAGGCAGACCCTTTCGCTCGCAGGCTTTTTTGTTTCTTAATGTTTAATGTTTTTCGCATCGGCCGGTTCTTTCTAGAACCGATGGTATCGCACAAGCTTGTGCGTTTTTAAATGCCAACCGAGTATTTATTATACATCCTTTTATCGCAAATTTTCAACATCTCCAGCAATTCCTCGTCACCCATGACTGAATTACGGCCATTCGCATATTCGGCATCTACGAGATCCTTGATCTTCTCAACCGTTTCACTGCGCTTGTCGACGATATCCTTGCCTTTTAGGCGGAAATATCCGTTTATCCAATGCGCAATGCCGGCTGTACCTGAATGCGAATCTACGGCTACAGTTGCGGGCCTGTTCAATAAAGCGTCGGTATCAAAGATGTTGTATATCTCTTCATCCTTAAGCAGGCCGTCAGCGTGTATGCCGGCGCGTGTGCTGTTAAACTTACGCCCGACAAACGGTGTCCGTGCCGGAATTTTGAACCCGATTTTCTTTTCGAAGTATTCCGCTATCTCGGTTATCGCGGTCAGATCCATTCCGTCGGTCGTACCCCTGAGCGAGGCGTATTCAATAACCATAGCTTCGACAGGGCAGTTACCCGTCCTTTCGCCTATGCCAAGCAATGAACAGTTTGCGCCACCGCATCCATAAAGCCAGGCCGTCGCCGCGTTGATGACGACCTTATAGAAATCGTTATGACCGTGCCACTCGAGGTTTTGGCTCTCGAAGCCCGCGAGCTGCCTTAATCCGTAAATAATGCCCTGGACGCTCCTTGGCAGCGCAGCGCCGGGATACGTGACGCCAAAGCCCATCGTATCACATGCGCGTATCTTTATTGGCATATTGGCTTTTTCTCCCAGTTTACGCAATGCTATAGCGAACGGTACGACGAAGCCGTAGAAGTCCGCGCGCGTAATGTCTTCGAAGTGGCATCGCGGCAAAATGCCTTCTTCCAGACATTTTTCGACTATATCAAGATATTTATCCAAAGCCTGCTTGCGCGTAAGGTTCATCTTTTTGAATATATGGTAATCCGAACAGCTTACCAAAACGCCTGTTTCTTTAACTCCCATTTCCTTTACAAGCTTAAAATCGTTGGGATGCGCGCGTATCCATGTTGTCACCTCGGGAAAATCCAGCCCGAGGTCCTGGCATTTTCGGACTGCTTCCCTGTCTTTTTCGGTATAGATAAAGAATTCGCTTTGGCGGATAATACCTTTGGGTCCGCCCAGCTTGGAAAGCAGCTTGTACAGGTGGACTATCTGATCCACGGTAAAAGGTGAGCGGGACTGCTGCCCGTCCCTGAACGTCGTATCCGTTATAAAGATATCGTCCGGCATTGCTGTTGGAACGCGCCGGAAGTTAAAGGTGACCTTTGGTACTGAAGAATATTCGAATATTTCGCGGAACAGATTTGGTTCGTCCACATCCTGCAGTGAGTATTCGTATATATTTTCCTCCAAAAGATTGGATTGATCGTTATAATATACTTTTCCGTACATATCATCCATAATAGTATGCCTCCTATTTCAGTTTTTTTGTAAAAGCCTCAATCCTGTTGAGGCCTTCTGTTATATTCTTGATGGACGTAGCATAAGACATCCGGACAAAGCTATCCGCGCCAAAAGCCATACCGGGAACTACGGCCACGTTTTCTTCCTCCAGCAACGCGTCGGCAAACTCCATACTCGAATTTATAGTTTTTACGCCAAGGCTCTTGCCGAACAAGCCGGAGATGCTCATCATAATATAAAATGCTCCCGCGGGCAAGTTGCAGCTCAAGCCGCCGATAGAGTTTATTCTGTGGTGCATGAACTTGCGGCGCTCGTCAAACTCCCTCGCCATGCCTGCGTACGCCGCATCACCGCTTTGCAGAGCGACGATCCCTGCGTGCTGTGCCATGGAATTGGGGTTGGATGTAGAGTGGCTTTGGTAGTCGCCCATCAGTTTTGCTATCCTATCGGTACTCGCGGTATAGCCTATCCTCCATCCTGTCATAGAGAAAGCTTTGCTTAGACCGTTTACCACGATCGTCCGTTCTTTAGCGTCCTCGCTGACAGTGGCTATGCTCACAAAGATGTTTCCGTCATAAATAAGCTTTTCATATATCTCGTCGGATATCAAAAGGAAATCTTTTTCCTTTGCTATTCCTGCGATAGCTTCAAGTTCTTTTCTTGTATACAGCGAACCGCAAGGGTTGCCGGGCGAATTTAATATCAGCGCCTTCGTCTTATCGGTACACGCGGATTCGATAGACTCGGGACTAAGCTTAAAATCATCTTTTTCTTTGCCGGTCACAAAAACAGGTACGCCATCCGCCATCTTAACCATCTCGGGATAGCTGACCCAGTATGGCGCTGGAATGATGACCTCATCACCTGGGTTTAGTATGGCTTGGAATATATTGAAGAGTGAATGTTTCGCGCCGTTGGATACGACTATCTGCGAAGGCTTGTAGCTAAGTCCGTTTTCATTCTGCAGTTTTTCGCAAATCGCTTTTCTAAACGGCAAGCTGCCCGCTGCAGGCGTGTATTTGGTCATACCCTTGTCCAGGGCTTCCTTGGCTGCTTGCTTTATAAAATCGGGCGTATCGAAATCGGGCTCGCCGGCGCCGAAACCGATAACATCCAATCCTTCCTCTTTCATCTGCTTTGCTTTAGCATCTATAGCCAAAGTCATTGAGCCGACAACTGCTTCCGCTCTGCGGGATAATTCCATTTCGTTCCTCTCCTCCGATTAGATTTTGCAAGATTGTAAAATGATTTATGCAAAATACAGATTACAAATCTAATTTTATGCCATGTTTATGCATTTTGCAATACTTTTTTTGCAAAAATAGAAAGCAATAATTGCATTTTTTAGATAGGTTATATGATTGTAACAGATTGTGGATCTTATGAATATCATGTTTTGAAAGTATATATATAGAAGGTGCGGTTATGAAAAAAATCACATTTATCAAAGGCGATTACTGTATATATTGCGATATGGTAATGAAACATATGGAAGAGCTTTATGACGAGGACGTACGGTACAGGAGGTTGAGGATAGAGGTAATTGATGAGATAGTCCAGCCGGAATTGGCTGCAGAATATGAATATTACATCGTTCCGGTCTTTGCATTAGACGGAGAAATAATACTTGAAGGTGAAACCAGTAAAAGTGAATTAAAAAAGCTTTTTGATTCTGCGGTTGAAGAATAGATACAGTGCTTGCACGCCTGCTTCACTATTTTAAAATCAATTCCAACAGCAGAAGCATTATGACGCCAGGTATGCCAAGGAAACCGGCAGTGAGAGCGGTAACAGGATTGATGTTTATATGTATACCCAAAACAGATCCGAGCAGATTGACAAGCAAAAGCATCAATCCACCCGCTATACCGTTCAAAACCAGCCGGCCTATTAGCCTTAAAGGCGCGAGCAACAGCCTTCCTGCAAAATAAAGCAGGGCTATACCCGCAGCGAAAGCCGCAATAACTTCCCATTGTATGCCGAGACCCATTTTGAACCTCCGGATAAAAGCTTGGGCTTGTTCGCTTATTAATATGAATCTTTGGCCGTCAATATTCCTTTTGTTGGCCGCTGGCCTGCTTTACCTTGTCCAGCAGGTACAGATACCTCCTTCTACTCGCTTCGAGGTTATATATAGCGCAATCTATAAGATCCGGCTCTACGGCGTTTTGAAAAAAGTTTTGCGCCGCCTGCCATTCCATCAGCGCCGAATGCGTCTGAATTAGCAAATCCCTTATATCCACGTCGGTTTCGCATGCTATTTGCGCTCGGTTTAGCTGTTTGACAAGATCTATTTGCATAAAATCCCCTCCTTTTTTAGAATTATGGTCAGCTTTCTCCCTTTCTAAACAATTATAAGTAACAGGATAAATAAATAAGCGTATGTTACATTGTCCGAGTTTGTATTATAATAGATAATAATAATGTTTCCGGAGGCAAATTTGGGTTATCGAGCATTGTATAGGGAGTGGAGGCCTGCAAAGTTTTCCGAGGTCATAGGGCAGGAAAACATCACTTCCATATTAAAGAACCAGATAGAGAGCGGCCGTATTTCCCACGCATACCTTTTTTGCGGGGCGAGGGGCACGGGTAAAACTAGTACGGCAAAGATTTTTGCTAGGGTCGTTTGCTGCCATTCCCCAAAGGAAGGCAACGCATGTGAAGAATGTGAAAGCTGTATCGCCAGCCTCGGCGACGGAGATATGGATATCATAGAGATCGACGCCGCCTCCAACAACGGCGTGAATGAGATACGTGAACTAAGGGACAAAGCCAGATATGCACCGATGCACGGCCGCTATAAGGTATATATAATTGATGAAGTGCACATGCTTTCCGGAGGCGCGTTCAATGCTCTTTTGAAGACCTTGGAGGAACCTCCGCCGAATGTCGTATTTATCCTGGCGACGACGGAGCCGCAAAAATTGCCCGCAACGGTTCTTTCCCGCTGCCAAAGGTATGATTTTAAACGTATCGGCGTCGACGATATGATAAAGCGGATGAAGATGATCGCTATAGATGCAGGGATAAACATAGAAGACGACGCTTTGGATTGGATCGCCCGTGCCGCGGAAGGCGGCATGAGGGACGCCCTGAGCCTGCTGGACCAGTGTATATCACTTTGCGGTGATGATATAAAGAAGCGGGATGTTTTAGATATAACCGGCGCGGCTGACGCGTCATTTATGTTTGATATGGCCGGGTGTATAATCGACGGCAATGCCGCGAAGGCGCTTGGACTTTTGGATTCGTTTGTGCGGGAGGGTAGGGATATCTCGGTATTAGCAAAGGATATCGCCTGGCATTTTCGGACTCTGCTCATTGCGAAGGTATGCGGTGAGGAAACGGGAATAAGTGAATTGACTAATGAGAGCGCTGCGCTCTATGCGGGTCAGGCGGCGAAGGCGGGGGAAGAACGGATATTACGCGCGCTCAACGTGTTCCCTTTGCTGGAAAACGCGATGCGGTACTCATCTCAGCCAAGGATAGCCCTTGAAACCGCTTTGGTCGGCATCTGCAGGCCGGAAACCTTGGAGGATATATCAGGCGTTTTAGACAGGCTGGACAAGCTGGAGAAAACAATTGGATCCGGCGTGACCGTAGCCGCCGTGCCCGGAGTTACAATCAGGTCGGAGGAAACGGATAGCGTAACGGAAGAGACGGTTTCCGGGTTTGCGGATGCGGACGACGAAGTGCCATGGGATGTACCGATGCCGGATTCGGAAACGCCGGTTAGCGTGTATGAGATTGCAGAGCCTGATGGTGAATATGGCGAAGAAGACATGAAGGAAGATATCCGAGCGGATAACGGCGTGAACGGAGGAATAGCGGAGGAAGAAATGCCCGGGCACACATCTAATGCGAAACCTTTTGCCGGCGAAACCGACGAATATAAGTTTGCAAAGGCTATGCAAATGTTAAAAGAGCAGAACATGCCCGTCTATATAATTGCCGCGGACGGAAAGCTATCCGGCATAAGCGGGGATGTATTGGAAATGATTTTTCCGGACGAGGCCGGCATGTTTGTGCAGGTATTGGAAAAGAAGGATAATATGGACGCATTGGTATCCGCGTTTGAACAATCGTTCGGCAAAAAATTTACATTCCAAATGAAGCTGGGCAAACCTGAGGAAAAGAAAGATAATTTCAACGATATTCTAAACACAGCAATAGCTTTAGCAGGGGAAGACAAAGTAGAGCTGATATAACGGGTGTACATATGATAGAGATCGTTCGCGAGACCATAGAAAAACACCGCATGCTGGAGTGCGGAAAGCTTGCTGCGGCGGTATCGGGAGGCATGGACAGCATGGCGCTCCTGCATGTGCTCATGGAGCTTTGCGCGGAATACGGCGTTCTTCTCTGCGTCATTCATATTGACCATGGTATTCGCGGAGTACGCTCGAAAGAAGAAGCGCGTTTCGTTGAACAGCACTGCAAGGATAGAAAAATCGAGTTTATGCTGATGCAGGCCGACGTGCCGGCGTTGGCTAAAAAACGGAAAATTGGGATAGAACACGCGGCAAGGGAAGCGAGGTATGCTCTTTTGGAAAGCGCTGCCCTGCGTATGGGTGCGGACAGGATCGCGGTCGCGCACCACAGGCGGGATAATGTTGAAACCGTACTCATGAACATGATACGGGGCAGCGGACTCAGGGGATTGCGCGGGATCTTGCCCGTTAATGGCGATATTATACGTCCTATGCTGTATGTTGGCAAAGAGCAGATCGAAGGATTTTGCAGGGACGAATGCATATTCTACATTAACGACGAAAGCAACGAAGACGACAAGTTTGTCCGTAACAGGATTAGGCATAAACTATTGCCTAATATGATAATGTCTTTTGGCGGATCGGTCGAAGGGAGTATCGAGCGGCTTGCGCTGAACAGTGCGGTGGACGACGATTATTTGGATAACGCCGCGGAAATTGCTTTTGAAGAGCTGGCCAGATGGGAATACGACGCTTTAGCGGTCAATATCGAAGCCTTTTTACTTTGCCACGAAGCCATCCGGCACAGGCTCGTGTTAAAAAGCCTGGAGCGCTTTGAAATATTCACGGATATACAGAGAAAAAATATTTTGGATATATATGACCTCTGCTGGAAGCCGTCCGGCAGCATGCTGGATATACCGGGAGGTATAACCGTGCATAAGGGATATGAAAGCTTATACTTTTTGCGCAATTCCGCAACGGTTGCGGATACGTCGCTTCCTTCCTTCGGTGAGTATTCTTTTGATTGGGGAACCTTGATCCTTGAGCTTTGTGACGAGATACCAGAGGATGTCACTTTGCACGGCAAGGATACGCAATATATTGATTATGATAAGTTGGTCGGAGGATTATCGATACGCATGAGACGGGAAGGGGATAGATTTTTTCCGCTTGGCGCTCCCGGCAGGAAAAAACTTAAGGAATACTTTATAGACCGCAAAGTCGAGCGCTTTCGGCGGGATGGGATACCGCTTTTGATAGATGATGAGGAAATAATCTGGATACTAGGCATGGATATAGCGGAAAAATGCAGGGTGACCGACAAAACTAAGAAAGTTGCGAGGTTATTTTATGAAAAATCAAAACTGGGAAGAGATCTTCATGAGGGATATCGAAAGGGTACTATTTACGCAGGAACAGGTGGAGACCCGTATAGCTGAGCTGGGCGAGCAGATAACTGAAGATTACAGGACAAAGGATCTTGTGCTTGTAGGTATTTTGAATGGCGCTGTTATGTTTTTCTCGGAATTGGCTAAGAATATAAAACTGAATGCTGGTTTTGAGTTCATGGCAGTATCCAGCTATGGCTACAGCTCGAAGTCATCCGGAGTGGTCCGAACGCTAAAAGATCTGGACCGCCCGATAAAGGGCAAGGATGTAATAATTATCGAGGACATAGTGGATACCGGACTGACCTTACAATATCTTATGGAAACATTGAAGGTCCGTGAACCGTCTACGATGAGGATATGTTCGCTTCTGCAAAAGCCTGATGCAAACTTGGCTGGCATAAAGGTGGATTATCTCGGGTTTGAAGTTCCGGATGATTATGTTATAGGCTATGGGCTGGATTATGCGCAGAGATACAGGAATATGCCGTTTGTGGCTGTATTAAAGCCGGAAGTTTATCTATGATGATATATTGCAATGGGTATTTAGTAGTGGTATAATATTTAATTGCGAGAATATACAGCTTTGGAGGAAATAAGATTTGAAGAGGTTTCTTAGAGGCCCGGGAATTTACCTGCTAATAATCCTCGTTATCATACTTTTGACAAGCAATCTAGGATTGCTTTCCAGTAACGATGACAAGGTATTATCCTATAACCCCGAGTTTCTTGATCTTGTAAAGCAGAACAAGATATCTAGTATTGTTATCATTGAAAATACGATTTACGGTCTATTTAAGGACACGACTGTAAAGGAAAAGGATTTTCCAAAGTATAACGACTTTAAAGTGTTTATGCCCAGTCAGGATGTATTAAACAGGGATCTTAGGCAGATATCTGCAGCGCAGGGCAAAAGCGGGGAAGATCTTTCCACAAAGGATATAGGTTTTACCATAAAATATGAACCGAAGCCGGAGCAGCCGTGGATACTGTCTTTCTTGCCGTACCTGCTTCTTTTGGTGTTGGTCGGAGGGCTTTTGTACTTCCTGATGCAGCAATCCCAGGGCGGCGGCAACCGTGTTATGTCGTTTGGCAAAAGCCGCGCGCGTATGAGCGTTGACGATAAAAACAAAAAGACGTTCGACGACGTAGCAGGCGCGGATGAAGAGAAGGAAGAACTTAAAGAAATCGTTGAGTTTCTTCGATCTCCGAAGCGGTTTTTGGATATGGGTGCAAGGATACCCAAGGGAGTTCTTTTGATCGGACCTCCCGGAACCGGAAAGACACTGTTGGCAAAAGCCGTTGCGGGGGAAGCTGGAGTGCCGTTCTTCAGCATAAGCGGATCGGATTTTGTAGAAATGTTCGTGGGCGTCGGGGCGTCTCGTGTAAGAGATCTTTTTGAGACCGCAAAGAAGAACAGCCCCTGTATTGTATTTATAGACGAGATAGACGCCGTTGGCAGGCACCGTGGTGCGGGCATGGGCGGCGGCCATGATGAAAGGGAACAGACGCTCAATCAGCTTTTGGTTGAGATGGATGGTTTCAATATAAATGAAGGCATAATAATTCTTGCAGCAACGAACCGCCCGGATATCCTGGATCCGGCGATGCTGCGTCCCGGAAGGTTTGACAGGCAGATAACTGTCAACGCACCGGATGTAAAAGGCCGTGAAGAGATCTTGCAGGTACATGCGCAGGGCAAGCCGTTTGATGAAGAAGTCGATTTGAAGGTGTTGGCAAAACGCACACCGGGCTTTACAGGCGCCGATCTCGAAAATGTTTTGAACGAGGCTGCAATTCTGGCCGCAAGGCACAGCCAGCCATCGATTCATATGAAACAACTCGAAGAAGCAATCACAAGGGTAATAGCGGGGCCGCAAAAGCGCAGCCGCGTTATTACGGATAAGGATAAGCGCACCACAGCCTACCATGAAGCAGGGCACGCTGTTATTGCTAAGGTACTTCCGAACTGCGATCCGGTGCATGAGGTATCCATCATACCGCGCGGTAGAGCCGCGGGGTATACGATGACCTTGCCTGAAGAAGATAGGATGTTTATGTCGCGCAGCCGTATGCTCGATGAGATATCCATGCTTTTGGGCGGACTGGTTGCAGAAAAAGTGATATTGGAGGATATCAGTACGGGCTCCTCCAACGATTTGAAACGCGCTACGGAATTGACGCGGAAGATGATTGTGGAATATGGCATGAACGATATCGTCGGCCCCGTCTATTACGGTAACGGTGAGGAAATATTTATAGGCAGGGATTATGGACATACAAAAAATTACAGCGAGAAAATGGCAAGCACGATAGACGAAGAGACCAGAAACGTCATTCAGCGCGCATATGATAAAACTGAAAAAATAATACAGGATACTA
>JAVBOF010000045.1:0-15418 GCA_031550915.1 Eubacteriales bacterium
TTTTGCTGTATTGTATTCTGTCTTACCTCTTCAGATGCATTCATATTGCTTTGAACCGCTGCGTTCCGCTGTTCGGCGCTAACCGGAACCGCTGCGCTTTGGCCCTGATGATTATGCATCTCCGCAGTTTGCACCGCACTCTGCTGGACCGGCTGGTTTACCTGCTGGTTCTGCTGTGCGGGTTGGGAAATACTTTGCCCTGAAACCTGAACGCCCTGTTGTCCGGCGGCGCTTTGCGAACCTGACTGTTGTTGAACTTCACCGGCTTGTATATTAGTAGTATTCACATTGGCCTTCCCGTTTTGAACACTTGCAGCAGTACCTCCGGTATTTAGATTTACATACGCGGCGGCAGCCTGTGGCGCGTTGTTTTGCGCTGGTGCTCCCATTTGTTGCTTTGCCTGTTGCGCCGCTTCATTCCGGCCCTGCGGTTGAACAATATCAAGCGCTTCACCTTGGGCATTTGAATCCGCGCCCTGTGTAACAACACCAGCATTCTGTGTACCGGATGCCGGTGCCTGGGCGTTTGCCGAAGTACCCTGAGCAGATGTTTGTCCCTGTACCGTTTGAGGTTGCTGCGCATTCGCGCCCGTATTGGCCGGCTGTACTTGCGCGCCTTCTTCCGCTTGCATACTGAGGGCGTTTATCAATCCGTCCAATATCTTTCCTACCGTTGAGTCCTGCTGCGTCATACTGCGCAATATCTGCAGAGCCAATGGACTTGATGGTATCTTATTGCTCGCAAGGAAAAACGCCTCCTGTTCATTGATTCCCGGAAGCGAAGACATGTTACGCATAGCCTGCTCAAAAACATCCTTGCGCGGCTGTACTCCCATTTGCATAGATATCTTGGCAAAGGCTACATTTTCCTTGTTTGGCTCCAGCCCCATATCAGCAAGCAGCTTTACCGCTGCATTTTGTGTCGTTTCTTCCTTTTGCGTAAGGCGCATAACTACGCTGCCTTCAAATTTCTCTGAAACCACTAGCTCAACATTCTGTCCGGGCGCCAGTGATACATCGGAGGTATGCTTTGCATTTAAAACCGTTCCGTTTTGCATGCGTATGGCAACATTGCCGTCCTCGGTCTTTATGACCTTTCCGGCAATCTTCTGTCCTACATCAAATTGCTGCTTCGCCCCGGTTTGTGCCTGGTCATTAACGACCAAGGGGGAAGATATGGTATCTATCCTCAATCCACACACTCCAAAAAAGCTTTAAAACTATTATCGGCTTTTCCTGCTGTTATCTTATCATTGTATAAAGTTTTTCTTCTTTTGAAAAGATTAAAGTCTCAAAAGCAAGATAAGCTTAAGATATTTTTCTTCTTATTTATTTATTTTTGAATTTTGTCATGTTTATTTGTATACTTAGAAAAATAACTATATTTGTAATTCAGGGATGAGATATGGATAAATTAAGTATTATCAATGAAGAATCATTAGATGTTTTGCGGGAGATTGCCAATATAGGCGCCGGAAACGCAACTACCGCACTCGCCACGATGGTAGACCGCAGAATTGATATGAGCGTGCCAAAAGCAGAGCTGGTACCGTTCTCTGAGTTTTGCAATTTGCTCAATGGCGTGGAGAAATGCGTTATTGGCATACTTGTGGATATGTCCGGAGATCTGAACGGCTTTATGCTTATGATCTTAGAGCTTAAAGACGCGTATTCACTTGTACATTATGTTCTGAGAGACAATGCCGAGCCGCCTGAGGTTATCGAGCCTTCGACTTTTTCAGAGCTTGAAATTTCTACTTTAGAGGAAATGGCCAATATCATCGTCGGCTCTTACCTGTCTGCGCTTTCTTCGCTATCCGGTTTGACAATAACCCCTTCCATACCGGATCTAATCATGGATATGGCTGGCGCCATACTAAGTGTAGCCGCCGTAGAATACAGCAAAATCGGGGAATCAGTACTCTTCCTGGAAACCGTTATAGAAGATGAATCCACAGCCATTTCTGGGCATTTCTTCCTTATTCCGGATCTGGATTCGTACATAAAATTGATGGGTTCCTTAGGAGTGACCCTATGACAGATAACCAGATCATTGTAGGTATGGCGGACCTTCAAACCGGACGCGGCAACATAAAGCTTGCCACCCTCGGTTTAGGCTCTTGCGTAGGAATAACTTTATTCGATGCCGCGACTAAGGTCGGCGGCATGGCGCACGCTATGCTTCCCTCCTGTACGATAACGGGGGATGATCAAAACAAAGCCAAATACGCCGATACCGCGATAAATGAATTGTTGAAAAGGGTTTTGGCCCAGGGAGCAAACCGTTCGACTCTGGTTGCAAAGCTTGCCGGCGGAGCGCACATGTTTAACAGGGCGGTAAAAAAAGATGTTATACAAATTGGCCTGAGAAACGCGGAGGCCAGCAAACAGACGCTTCGCCAGCTAAATATCCCAATCAGGGCGATTGATGTCGGCGGAAACTTCGGAAGGACAATAATTCTAAATCTGGAAAACGGGGAATTGCTCGTTCGTACGCTTGGTCATGGCGAAAAGATAATTTGATTTTTTACCCAACATTTGCTTTAATATGATTGGATAAGAAACTTTGCAAAGGCAACGTTTTGGATAATAAATAGCAATTAAATACAGTAAACAGGAGGTTATTCTGTGAAAAGGGTACTGATAGTGGACGACGCGGCATTTATGCGTATCTCCATTAAAAACATGCTTACAAAAAACGGCTTTGAAGTTGTTGGAGAAGCCGAAAACGGAGCGATCGCAATCCAAAAATATAACGAGCTTTCTCCGGATATAGTGACTATGGATATCACCATGCCGGAAAAAGACGGCTTGCAGGCTCTTAAAGAGATATTAGCCGCACATCCGGACGCCAAGATCGTAATGGTTTCTGCCATGGGTCAAGAAGCGATGGTTCGCGACGCAGTAATATCCGGCGCAAAAGGCTTTATCGTTAAACCGTTCAAAGAAGAAACCATAATGGCAGCTTTAGAAAAACTGTAATACGGCACATACCGTAAACTCTAAAATGTTATTGTTTAGCAGGTGATATTTTGAATTTGAATGATCCGATGCTTGAGGTATATATATACGAGAGTGAGCAGCTTTTAGAACAGCTGGAAGAAATACTTCTGACCGGTGAAAAGGTCATGAGTCTGACTTCAGCTCAAATCGATGAGATTTTCCGTATTATGCATACTATCAAGGGTTCATCCGCAATGATGAGCTTTGATAGTCTTGCAAAGCTTTCGCATGCTGTTGAGGATATGTTTTCTCAGATCCGCGAAAAGAAAGCGCGTTCTGCAGATTGGGAAAACCTATTCGATATAGTATTGGCCGCTGCAGATTTTCTAAAGGCAGAAGTCGCCAAAATCACATCAGGTCAGGAACCGAACGGTGAAGCAGGCGAAATAATAAGCAAGATCGATGTTTATCTCGAACTGCTCACGCATCGTAAAACTCCGCCTCCAGAGGAAGAAAAGATCGAAGAGCCCCTTCCCGAGCAGGATTATGACCCACAGATACCCGCAAGCTATTATTATGCTAATTTGTTTTTCCAAAAGGACTGCAAGATGGAAAACATACGCGCGTTTGGTGTCGCCAACGCATTGCTTCCGTTTTGCATAAAACAGGCCCATATACCCGAAGATCTTCTTGAAGAGGAATGCAGCGATGAGATAATCTCCAATGGATTAAAGCTGTTTATGTATTCTTCGAGCGATGACGAGCTGCTTCGGCAGACCATAACCGAAACCATGTTCCTTGATAAATATGAGTTTGCGGTTTTGGATGAAAACGACCCGAAGATACCTGAATCCATCAGAGTAAAGCCCGAAATCGAAGAGGTGGAGGAAGTTGAAGAAATCCCCAAGGCAGCCGAACCAGAACCAAAGGCCGCCGATTCAGCTGTTAAGCAGAGCTATATTAGCGTCAACGTATCCAAACTGGACAAGCTTATGGATCTTGTCGGGGAAATTGTCACTACCGAATCAATGGTAACGAAAAACCCGGATTTGAACAACCTTCAGCTCGATAATTTCGAGAAATCCGCTCAAATGCTGCGCAAACTTACGGATGAGCTGCAGGATATAGTCATGTCGATACGTATGGTCCCTGTTTCATCAACTTTCCATAAAATGCAGAGGATCGTCCGGGACATGAGCAAGAAGGTACACAAGGACGTTGAATTAATAATCATCGGCGAAGAGACCGAATTGGATAAAAACATCATCGATAACCTTTCCGACCCGTTGATGCACCTCATACGGAACAGTATGGATCACGGGCTCGAATCCGCCGAAGAGCGCGATGCCGCGGGCAAAAGCCCTGTTGGAAGGATAACGCTGGAAGCACGAAACACCGGCGGGGATGTTATGATAATAGTCTCGGACGACGGCAGAGGCTTAAACAGGCAAAAGCTTATCGAAAAGGCAATTGCCAATGGCATTACGGCTAAAACGGAAGCAGAAATATCCGATAAAGAGGCGTATGCATTCATATTTGCAGCCGGTTTCTCCACAAAGGAACAGGTTACCGAGTTTTCCGGCAGAGGCGTCGGAATGGATGTTGTCCGTAAAAACATAGAAAATATCGGCGGAACGCTGTCTATCGAAAGCGAACTTGGCAAAGGCATGGCACTCACAATACGCATACCTCTTACTTTGGCTATAATGGATGGCATGATGGTCAAGGTAGGTTCATCAAATTTCATAATGCCTATGCTGGCCATACGGGAATCATTCAAGCCAAAGGCCGGCGAAGTGTTCATGGATCCCGCAAACAATGAGATGATAATGATACGCGGGGATTGCTACCCGGTTTTGCGTCTGAACCGTATATTCTCTATGAATGACGGGCTTGATGATGTTTCAGAAGGCATTCTTATGCTCGTAGAAACCGAAACCGCCACAGTCTGCTTGCTTGTTGACAGTATAGTAGGCGAACAGCAAGTTGTTATCAAGCCATTACCCAACTATATCTCAAGAAATATTGGAGATACTTACGGTATGGGAGGCTGCACTATCCTTGGAGATGGAAGTATAAGCCTGATATTGGATACAAATAATTTGGTCAGTTCACTGCTCGCATAGACCATCTATATAAAAGGATTATCGGGGCGCAGCAGGCGCCCCGTTTATTTTCAACAACGGAGGAAGGTTTTTTGAAATACATACTTTTCGTGGGGGACGGTATCGCAGACAGGAATATCGAAAAGCTTGGAGGAAAGACTCCGCTCCAATTCCTGCAATTGGAAAACGCGTCTAAACTCACAGGCTCCGGCGAATACGGCCTTGCGGAAACAATACCAGATGGCATCGTTCCCGGGACGGATACGGCTTTCTTTACAATATTAGGTTACGACATATATACCGAATTTACTGGAAGGTCGCCTTTAGAGGCGGCCGGTATGGGCATTGTTTTAGATAACGACGATACGGCGTTCCGCTGTAATCTATGCGCCATATCGTGTGACGAGTTTGAAAACGCCACAATGCTCTCTCATTCCGGTGGCCAAATCGGCGCGGAGGAAGGCAAAGAGATCATGGAATGGCTGCTTTTAAAGCCCGAGATGCAAGACGAATTGCGTGCAATGAACATGCGCATTTTTACCGGCACAAGCTTCCGGCACGTCGCAGCGATAAAAGAAGCGTCCATGCAAAGCAGCTTTCAAAAGGATTTGCGCACCGAGCCACCACATGATATCGTCGGGCAAAAAATGGTGCAATATTTACCAAAAGGATTTTATTCGGAAGAACTAACAAGGTTTATGAAGCTTTCGTACAGTTTTTTACCGCATCATCCAATAAACGTCCAACGTTCAAAGCAGGGACTTCTACCGGCAAACTGTCTCTGGCTTTGGGCGCAAGGTAAAAAGCCAGTTTTGCAAAGCTTTACGCAAAAATTCGGTGTCAAAGGCTGCTGTATTTCCGCGGTTCCGCTAATAAGAGGCTTAGGTGCGATCTGCGGGCTCGATTATATCAGCGTTGAAGGCGCCACAGGAGAGCTGGATACGAATTACCGGGGCAAGGCGCAGGCTGCCGTTGACGCTCTGCGTGAAGGATACGATTTTGCGATCGTACATCTTGAGGCTCCGGACGAATGCTCCCACAGCGGCAATCTTGACGAAAAGTTGCTGGCAATGCAAAACATGGATGGTATGATTGGCCATATATTGGATGGCATGGAGGCGTGCAGGGAACCTTTCCGCATGCTATTCATGTCGGATCACGCCACACCTGCAGAGCTTAGGATACACACATCCGAACCAGTGCCATACTGTATATATGACAGCAGCCGGTCCGGCAGTAAACAGTTAAACTTTGACGAACGCTCGCTTGATACAGGAATTATCACTCCCGGAAAGTTACTAATGGAAGAGCTTTTATCGGATCATGCATAATATATCCTTGAAAATAGTCATTTGCGGTAGTATAATCCTATAGAATTGTTACATTATTAACAATAAAAAATGAGGTATAAAAATGAGAGTCTACAATTTTTCGGCAGGTCCGGCAAATCTGCCCTTGGAAGTTTTGAAAAAAGCTCAAAGCGAAATGCTTGAACATATGGATCACGGTATGTCCGTTATGGAAATGAGCCACCGCTCCGCCATGTACGAAGAGATAATCCACGGTGCGGAATCTCTCCTGCGGGAGCTTATGGGCATTCCATCAAACTATAAGGTGCTGTTTATTCAGGGCGGGGCATCCCTGCAGTTCAGTATGGTTCCATTAAACCTTCAAAAGAACGGCAGAGCGGATTTTATCAATACCGGAGCATGGTCCAAAGCTGCAATAAAAGAGGGTAAACGTTATATAAACGTGAATGTTGTCGCCTCAAGCGAAGATAAGACTTTTTCTTATATACCCGACTGGGATGAAAGTACTTTCGATAAGGAAGCAGACTATTTTCACATTACGACAAATAATACGATCTACGGCACAAAATACAATACACTGCCCAAAACGGGAAAGGTTCCGTTGGTCGCGGATATGTCGTCTAATATTCTTTCCGAGGTCATGGACGTCAGTTCTTTCGGAATAATCTATGCCGGTGCCCAGAAGAATATTGGTCCCGCAGGGCTGGCAATAGTAATCGTACGGGAAGACCTGATCGGTCATGCCGTTGATATGACCCCAACGTTATTAAATTATTCGACCTATGCCTATAATGATTCCATGTATAACACACCGCCTACCTTCGGCATATATATGGCAAAACTGGTATTTGAATGGCTGCAGGGCTTGGGCGGAGTGAAAGCGATGGAGAAGCTGAACAAAGAAAAAGCTGCGCTTTTGTACGATTATCTTGACAATTCATCCATGTTCAAAGGAACCGCGGAAAAACGGGACCGCTCGCTTATGAACGTCCCTTTTATAACGGGCAACGATGAACTCGACGCAAAGTTTATAAAGGAAGCTTCCGCCAGGGGATTGGTCAATCTCAAGGGGCATAGATCCGTAGGCGGCATGCGTGCGAGTATTTATAACCCAATGTCGCATGACGGCGTAAAAGCGCTTGTCGATTTTATGAAGAGCTTTGAATTAGCTAATAAGTAGATTTTCAGAGGTGTTATTAAATGTTGAGGATAAAAACATTAAACGCTATATCTAAAGTTATCGAGGAACATCTTCCACAGCCGCTGTTCAATGTAGCGGACGGACATGATATTTATGAAGCCATATTGGTTCGCAGCTATAAATGCCACGGTATGGATTTTCCGAAGGAATTGCTGGCTATAGCAAGGGCTGGTGCCGGCGTCAACAATATACCTATCGATGAATGCACGCAGAAGGGCATCTGTGTATTTAATACGCCGGGTGCTAACGCTAACGCAGTCAAGGAGCTTGTGTTGGCGGCTATGCTCATGGTTTCCAGAAATATTTTGGACGGCATCGATTGGACGATGACTCTAAAGGGTAAAGGCGAAGAGGTGCCCGCTTTAGTGGAACAGGGTAAATCCCAATTCGTGGGCCCGGAGCTCAAGAACAAAAGGCTTGGGGTAATAGGACTCGGAGCGATCGGCGTCATGGTAGCCAACGCTGCTCACTCCATTGGTATGGAGGTTACTGGATATGATCCGTTCATCTCTGTAGAGTCCGCGTGGCACCTTTCCCGTGGCATCCAACGCGAAACAAACCTCGATAATCTGCTGGCAAGCTGTGATTATATAACGCTCCATATACCATTGATAGATAAGGATAATTACTTTATCGGCCAGAAAGAAATAGGCAAGATGAAACAGGGAGCCTATCTTTTCAATTTTGCGCGTGCAGAATTGGTAGATCTTGCGTATTTGGCCGAAGCCCTAAAATCCGGCGCTATATCAAAATATGTCGTAGACTTCCCCACCGAAGCGGTTCTTGGCATGCAGGGAGCAATAGCCATTCCGCATTTGGGCGCATCAACGCCGGAATCTGAGGATAATTGCGCGCATATGGCAGCGCAGCAGCTCTACAACTATATTATGCTTGGCAATATAAGGAACAGCGTAAACATGCCGACCTGCGAGCTACCTTTTTCGGGTAAACTGAGGCTGGCAATGATACATAGAAATGTGACTAATATGGTTGGGCAGATAACCGCTGTACTTGCAGACAAAGGTGCGAATATCGCTAATATGATAAACACAAGCCGCGGGGACATCGCATACACCGTTATCGATTTGGACAATGAATTGAATGGAGACGTACTTTCAAGGCTTGAAGGCATAGAAGGCATGGTAAGAGTACGCGCCCTTAAACCTGTTTGATACGGCAATATACAGAAGAAGCCCTGTGGAGAGGTTCTCACAGGGCTTCTTCATTTGTAGATCAGTTCTCAACTTCATATGTGGCATTGACGGTCACTCTTATTGTCATTATTCCTGGCGCTACCGCCGTAGAACGCTCCGATTCTATCGAATCTGAGGCGACAGCTCCCTTCATGCTATAGAGGCTACCGGGCATCTGAGTATCATTGTAGCTAAGGTTTAAAAGCTTCCCAAGCGTTAACCCTCCGCCGGAGGCCAAAGCCGCAGCTCTCTGCCGCGACAGTTCAGCGGCTTGCTTTAAAGCGGTGTTAAGCAACGCTTCCTTGTCCTTTATATCAAACCGGATATCACTGACATCGTTCGAGCCCGCAGCACTTGCGGTATCTATGATCTTGCCGGATAAAGTAATATCATTGATTTTAACGGAAACCCTGTTACGCACAGTATAGCCCGTTATACTGTTTTTTCCACGACTGTAATCATATTCGGGATATGTCGTATACTCGATCGTCTGTATATCCTCATCTTTAACACTTTCCGCCTTGACCTTATCCAATATGGCGTTCATGCCTTCGGTGTTTTGCCTTTGTGCTTCAGCGCTCTCTTTAGCTGTTGTCGATAAACCAATTGTAATATATGCAATATCCGGTGTGCCCGTAACTTCCGCTTCCGCACTCACATTTATGCTCGGCGTTTGTGTCGTGCCGGCTTGTTCCACGATGATCTTCTGTGGATTACCATCGCCCGGAGCCGCAAGCGCTGAATCTGTTGGAGCCGCGCATGCAGTGAACGTTGCGCAAGCAAGACAAGCGATAACAATAAATAAAACCTTTTTCATCGATCTAACCTCCGTTATACGTAGTATGCCAATATGACGAAGTGTTTATTATTATTGTTCCATCGCAGATAAATGTTTTTGGAGTTTTATTCTAGCTCTGTTGATGCGGGATTTGACCGTGCCGATATTCAGTTCAAGTATTTCCGATATCTCTTCGTATTTCAGGCCACGTACATCACGAAGGATAATCACCGCTCTGTCACTTGCCTCCAATGACATCAAGGCTCTTTCTATCTCTAAACGGCTTTCCTTGTTTTCGAGGCTTTTTTCAGGATGGGAATGCAGGCTTTCGTCCTGGATACTCATTATAAAGTTCTCTTCATCCGGCAAAAGTCCGTTATTCTTCTTTTTTCTCAGCATGTCTTTGCAACAATTAATGGTTATCCGATAAATCCAGCTTGATAAGGTGCTTTGGCCCCTGAAGGATTTTAATCCGGAATAGATTTTTATAAATGTATCCTGTGAAGCATCCAAAGCATCTTGCCTATTGCGCATCATTCTTATGGCAACATTGTAAACAAGCTTTTGGAACTCCTCAATCAGGATTTCAAAAGCCTGTACATCACCGTTTTGCGCACGCTTTAATACAAGTTCATCCAAATGCATGCCTCACAAATATTCTTAGTCGACCTATTCAAAGTATAATAAAAATGAAAGAAATATTCAAATATAACTATCTGGTCCTGTTTTCCTATGCGTTTCGTGTTGACATTTGCCCTATAATAGATATAATAGATTTTGTATCTAAAACTGTACCCGTAGCTCAATTGGATAGAGTGCGTGGCTACGGACCACGAGGTTGGGGGTTCGACTCCCTCCGGGTACGCCATGTCCAAAACCGCTTAGAGGATTTGAACCTTTGAGCGGTTTTTTGTTATTATTCTGTATAAGAGTATTTATATTCTTCGAATATGGCCGATTATATGAGAATATAGACCACTTATCTAGTATCAGTAGAAACGATGCCACATTTTCAGTATACTTGATTTTGTAAATGCAAGGGGGTGACATAATGAAAATTGAAATAAAGATTGATAAAAAATGTTCAGATATCAATGTTATAGTGATGACAGACGAAATTACCGAAGAAGTCAATGAAATTATTAGAAAATTATCGAATAGTCAGCCTCAAATGATAATCGGGTTTAATGATGACAACGCTGATATTATCGATCCTGATAGAATAAAACGCATTTACTCATCGAATCAAAAAGTTTTTATTCAAACAGAGAAAGACGAATACGTCACAAGATCACGCCTTTACGAACTTGAAGAACGACTGAATAAAAAGGAATTTATTCGCATATCAAATTCGGAGATTATTAACCTCAAAAATGTTAAAGGTTTTGATTTAAGCTATACAGGAACAATCTGTGTGCAGTTTATTGATGCTACATCAACCTTTGTGTCAAGGCGTTATGTCTCCAAAATTAAAACTATTTTAGGATTATGAGGTGCTAATTATGTTAAATAAAGCTTTTTTACGGGGATTGTTAGGCTTTCCTCTTGGTGTGTTTTTAGGATATGTTATTACGATTTTCATTTCGGTTATCATCGCAAACGGACAATATTCTCCTTGTGCACCTGCATTAATTGACCAGGTTGGCAGCGAGATCGGTGCGGTTATATTACAAGCAATACTTTCCGGAATTTTAGGCGCAGGATATGCAGCAGCTTCCGTCATATGGGAGTGTGAAGATTGGAACATTGCAAAGCAAAGCGGAATATATTTTGCAATAACTTCTCTCATTATGTTACCTGTTGCGTATTATGCAAATTGGATGGAACACACATTGATTGGTTTTCTAATTTACTTTGGTATTTTTATAGCGATTTTTTTAATAGTTTGGGTAATACAATATTTTTTCTGGAAAAACAAAATAAAACGACTTAATGAAAAAATAAATAGTTAATTTGTTCAATTCTGGACCCCTGTGTCCAAATCTGGCGCGTTAAACGCCGCGGATTCTCCCCTGCATCTAAAATGTAGCGATTAAACATGTCGCCGCGAACTATACATCGTTCGCGGCGATTTACTTTACAACTACTCTCACACTCATTCCGTCCCATTTCCACTTCATAATGCCACTTGTAGTTTCCTATGTATCAAAAGCCCATCCAAAATGTGTCACTTATCAGTAAATAATAATATTTAAACTTACATGGCGCGGATAACGAAGCCGACCAACCGGCGATCGGCGCATCTTTCATTCTTTAGTAGTTTCTAAACAGTTTGCATAGTTTGCCGTTACGCTGCTTATATGCTAATATACAGATATGAATATCAATATTTGGCATTGGAGGATATTATTATTTTAAGGAATAAATATGGCGAAATCCGCTCAGGGTGGTCGATTTTATCTGTGCTATTAGTTCTTATTGCCGGTCAGTTGTTAGGCGGCTTATTGGCGTCTAATGTTGATGAAAATGACATTGTCGCAAAACTGGGGATTACGTTGTTATACGGTCTTATAACGATTGGAGGAAGCCTGCTACTTTTCAAATTGTTATATAGGCGACCGGTGTCTCAAATGGGTTTTAGTCGCAAAGGGTGGTTATCCGGCCTGTTACACGGATTGGTGATAGGAACAGTTTCTATTTCAATTGTTTTCATACTGCTTTTACTTACCAAACAAGCAGAAGTATTGAAGTTTGATATGTCAAAGCTCTTCTCGCTTGCTGTAATAGTTGAATTTATTAGTGTAGGCTGTTTTATGGCTTCTGAAGAAATCATCACTCGCGGATATATGATGACAGCATTAAAAACAACTCGTAATAAATATGCAATAGTTTTTCTTCCCTTATTGATTTTTACAGTTTTGCACTTTACGACCCCTGGATTTACCGTGCTCTCGATAATTAATACTTTTTTAGTTGGACTACTTTTTGCGTATATGCTCATCAAATCCGGGAAATTGTGGCTTTCCATTGGCTTCCATATTGCGTGGAACTTTGTTGAGGGCGATATCTTGGGTATGAAGGTCAGCGGAAACCTGCAAGCATCTATTCTATCAACAAAAATGGGAATGAGTCAGATTTTGACCGGAGGCAACGCGGGGCCAGAAGGTGGAATTTTAACAACTTGTGTACTTTTGCTTGCATTTTTATATACCTGGAAATTTATAAAACTGCCCCAACATTCTTCTTGGACTTTTGCATCCGACTTGCCGTTTATTAGGTAGTAAGTGCCTCCTCTATACAGTCAAGATATCCGCTGGCGATCCGTATGCATCACCGGTAAGCCTACCTTTTAATTAGTTTGGCCTTTCGTATATGCCTAGCATGCTGTCCCCCCTAGATGCAACATCTGGTTCACTGCCTCGCCGGTAGGATTTGGATTCGCTACAGTTTTTTTGTTATAATCTTGGATATAGAGAGGTGAGATGTTTTGGTCATTCGTGAAGTTATTAAATTATGCAAAGGCACTTTTAATATAATCCAGTGTAAGCAAAACCAGAATAATTATTTATTATCTAGAGGATAAGGATTGTGCATTGTGGTATTGACTAAGAAAATAATAAATGGAAACAAAACTCGTCTGTTTTCAGGTATATTAGGAGTATCGACGGGATCGCACGATTAAGGTCCCATGAACAGATTCTTTGCAGGTACGCACACCTTTAAAATACAAAAATCCCTTGATATAGATTGCTGTAGCAACTGGGTATTCATCAATGCTAGATAATATGCCTGTTTGATAAAATGGAAAGATACAAAGACAAATAGTGACTCATTCAATAGGCACCAATGAGACGGTCGCTCCATTGTTCTCAGCAGATTCGCGCATCTGGCTCACGATGTAGTCGACGAGGTATCCGTCTCGTTGATTCGGGGCGTCTTTGTCTAACTCGCCCGTTTCGCAACACGAAACAAAGCTTTGTAGTTCATATAACCACTGATCGCTGCAGCTATAGAAGGCAGAAGAAGGTCCCTCCATTCCCTTAAACCAATTAGAGACCTTGATTGGCTTAAGGCCTTCCCAACTCGGGTTATCCACACGGATATACCCATTTTCGGCAACGATCTCTATGTATTCATTCCAGCCACCCTCAAAAATTTGCCATTCCGGGCCCAGATTTGGTATGTTCACACGACCGATTTGCATATCGATATCTACGCCGCTATTCATTCCCATGCGCACATTTGCATAATATTCTGGTGCTTCAGGTGTATCCCTTCGCAGTTTACAGGATACCGTTTCCATTTCGCCAAAATAAAAACGCATCAAATCTATATGGTGGCTGCCCGCGTGAGTAAGATGACCACCGCCCGAAAGTATTGGATTAGTCTTCCATGGTGAGGATGCATCCCTAGGACTTATGACACCAGCAGCGCCTGATTCAAACATACATGAGCGAACGAATTCTATTTCACCCAAAGTGGATAGTGCATCCTTTATCTTGATAAACCCGGGGTTGTAGCGCTTCATATAGCCGATTTGATAAACGGTGCCAGATGTTTCGATTTTTTTCATCAACTGATATGTATCGTTTAACCGGTTGCCCATAGGCTTTTCACAGAATATAAAACGGTAGCCTTCATCGATTGCATACGAACACGACTCGGCGTGGAGATGGTTTGGTAGCAGATTGATGATCCCATCTGCAGCTTTTTCACGTAATAGCAATTCCCTATAATCTGTATAATACCGCACCTGCAGCTTTTCTGCATAGGATTTGCCAGAGCGCGGAGATGCAAGCGCAACCAACATGCAATTCGGGATACGAGCCAACGCTTCCAAATACCAATTAAGTATGGCGCCAGAGCCAATGATGCAAAGCTTAGTCATTTGTATCTACCTCTCACAATTCATATAGTTATACAAAGCATAATGATAGTTCAGACGGTGGTACACCAGAAAACTTTATTATCAATTTTATTTTATCACCCTTTTTCTTTGCCTGTAAATATAAACTATAGCAATTTTACACAATCCTTGTTCTCAATTTGGAATTGTTCAATCTCATTTAAATATTGTACAAATCATGCGTCTAGAGATATCATTAAGAAAATATCATTTTCCCTAGATAAACCATCTGAATATTCATCAAGTGCTAATCCTTGAATCGCTCATAATAAATCGGATCAATTGTTCATTAAGAATAGAAAATATACAAGTTTATTGAAAGATTATGCAGAAACATTATAACTATATTATAAAATCACGAAAGGGGGTAGACTGTGTTTTTGCATCAGAATGAGAATCTGTAAAAAGTTGCGATTTTTATGTTCTCGGCAAAGTTACCATTATGTCTACGAGACGATATGAGTATTTTCCGGTGATCAAGTAATGAACATTTATCCAAAAGAAAGGAAGTATTATTGTGAAAAAAAGATCAGTAATTGTACTTGTACTTATTCTGGCTTTCAATCTTGTGGCCTGTAGTGGCGGAGGCGGTTCAACAACAAGTACTGAAACCGGCGCTCCAGCCTCCAACTCTGGCACCTCAACATCGGGAGGCGGTAGCAACGCCGAAATTGCGTTTATCATCCCAGCAAATCAAGAGCTCGGTATTAATGACAAAGGTTGGATTCAAAATATCTGGACTGCTATGTCCGATTGGTCCAAAGAAAACAGCAAAACATGTACATATTATCAGACAGTTGACGACTCAAAGCAGAGTCATATTGATACCTATGATCTTGCTATCCAAAATGGCGCAAAAGTGATTTATGGTTGTGGTAACGAATGCCTGGAAGCCATGCGCACGGCTCCTGCTGATTACCCTGATGTAAAATTCATCTCTCTCGAAGCCAGTGGTTTTGAGGATGGAGAAATTGCAGCTAACCTCCGCGCAATCTGTACCGGTCAACAGGAAAGTGCATGGCTGGCAGGAGTCGCAGCTGTG
>JAVBOF010000130.1:0-15544 GCA_031550915.1 Eubacteriales bacterium
AAAACAGCAAATACCCAAAGGAAGCTGAATTATTGATAAACTTTTTATGCCGGCCGGATATCGCAAAACGCAATTCGGAATACATCGGCTATACTACTGCTAATCAAAAAGCATATGAAGAGATGGGTGAAGATTTTCTAAACAATCCGGCCTACGTCATTACTCAGGATATTATAGACCGCTGCGTCATCTTTAAGGACCTTGGCGATTTCATCAAAGTCTACGACGAGGTATGGAACGTGGTAAAAAACTCATAAGAATATATTAAAAGCCCTCTTAAAAAGAGGGCTTTTTTTGTTGGCTAACGGTTTATTTAAGGCTGCTGTACCGGAGGAGTCGTCGATTGAGCGCTTCCGGCTGACGTCCCGGTCTGGTTGCCGATATCGAGTATCAAGCCGTCATTGTTTCCAGACATAACATTAGGAAGCTTGCCATCCCATTTTTGCCATTTAATATAGTCAATGTAGTCCGGAGAAAGCTTAAGCGAGTCCTGTACAAGCTTAATGCTATCTGCCTCAGCCTGCGCTTGGGTGACCTTTTGCTTCGCCTCAACTTCTATTCTCTGTAGATCCTGCTCAGCCTTTAAAGCGTTTTGCTGCGCAGTTTGCTTGGCTTCCACTGCAGCATTGAATTCCGCGCTAAAATCGAAGCTTATGATGTTGAATACATCCGTAACAAGCCCATAGGTGATAAGCTTCTGATACAGCATCTCCTTCACCTCATTGCTGACTTGCTGACGCTTAGTAATCAATTCCTCGGCAGTATACATGGCCGTGACGGATTTAATAGATTCCTGAATAGCTGGCGCTATGATAACTATGTCGTAGTTCAACCCGACGTTTTTATATAGAGTCGCACTGGATTGTTTGTCTACATGATAGTTAACGGCTATTGTTGAGCTGACCGTCTGAAGATCCTTTGATGCGGCAGTAGCATCGGTTTCGGTCTTAACGGTTTGATTATTCATCCTTATTATCTGTTGGAAAAAAGGTGCTTTCAAGTGCATACCTTCCGCCAGTACATTACTTTCGTTTACTGCTCCCATTGTAACAATAACGCCGGTGCTTCCCGCGGGTACTATCGTAAATGAAGAAAGCACAACTATTATAACTACAAGTACACATACACCGATCAGTGTAAATTTAATAGGTTTTTTCATTTAAGCCTCCAAGAAATTTAGTATATCAATAATACCGCAAAACCTCTTTAATCACAATCCCGTATATTTATTGGCAATATGTATGTTTGTCTTGCCTGCCATATCAAATTATGATATATTTTCTATACTATCATTTCAGGAAGGGGCTTTCCGATGCGTTTGATCTTCTCAACAAACAGCGGTATGATCGGTACTGTGCTTACAATCTTTGGTATACTTTTCACGATCGGTGGAGCTATAACCAACGTACCAAACGCATTGCCAGGTGGAATAGTGCTTCTTGTGGCAGGTTTGGCTATATTGATACAGGATATTATTTACCTCCTACGCGATAAAAACGATATATGGAAAAAGTGGAATAATATACCCGAAAAAGCAAGGCCTCAGGACGAAAACGCAAGGCAATGGGCTGACGGCGTTAAATTCAAAACGATCAATGCAAAGCAATGTTATGGCATCATATACGGGGATGTTGGAGAGAAATATATAACGACTCTTGTAAACTGTACCTGTTCAGATTATAAAAAACGCAGATTTCCTTGTAAACATATGTATAAACTGGCGATGGAACTCGGCGTTTATACGGCTCCATCAACTTCCGACGAAACAGCAAGCTAATTAAATTAGCCGTTTACATGGGAAAGTATAAATATATGCTTTCCTTTTTTTGTGGATTATTATCGGATTTTGCATTTTAAATGAAAATTCATTATAATATCACTGAATTAATTTAAAGAGGTGACGCATGAGAAAAGTATTTAGTCTTATTATTTGCATTGTTCTTATTCTTGTTACTGCATGTTCCGCTCCAGCACCAGAGGCAGCAACAAATCCTCAGCCTTCTCAGGTTTCCGAAGATGTGCCAACATCGGATGATAATGGTAAAATAGTTGAAGTTCTTCCCGCGCGAGAACAAACAGGTGATACGGAAAATGCGGTAGTAGAAACTCCCGAAGAAAGCCAGCTTTTGAACCATACGCATGAGTATGGAGAAACCGAGGCTATAACCGCTATGGAGGACAAGTTCTCAGGAACAATATTCTATCCTCTAGGCGAATTAAAATCCGCCGATAAAGATATAATCGAGTGGGCAAACGCAACAATGGCCGATGCCAAGAAAATATCCGATTCGTTTAGTGCGGATTCACCCGGCACAGAGGGCGATTTTTCTGTCAATTATGATTCTTATCGTGTCGGCAAAAGATATGTCAGCGTACTTGAGGCGGGTGAACTGAACCATTCCTCCAAAGATGCCCCGCTTGAAACAGCACATACAATGAATTTAGACTTGCAAACAGGAAAAGTGCTCACGACTGACGATCTTTTCCCGCAGCAAGGCCGCGATAAGATATTCAATGCGATGCGTGCAAAACTTGCAGATATCGATGATACCTTGATAGGACAAAACGATACTATAGATGAAAGATGGCTCCAATACCCGCTTCTTATGTCCGACGGAATACAATTTGTATTACCAAAAGGTGAATATCCTGCATCCAAAAATGGCGGTATCTCAATATATCTTCAATATAGCGAGATAGGCGGATCTATGGGCATCCCCCTTCCCTCCGCCCAGGAATCTACAGCCCAACCAACTGAAGAACAGCAGCCAACTCCTAAGCCGACGCCTTCAAAAACGAAAAAACCTAAGATCCTAGAAACCGGTATCTGTATTGCGCATGATGTGCATGTCCGAAAGACTGCGGCCAGGACCGGAGAATTGATTGGCACGTTGTCGTACAACGATTCCGTTGAAGTAATAGAAAAAGATATTGCTGAAAGCTGGTACAAGATATGGTTTGATGGGCAGGAAGCATATGTTTCCTCCGAGTTCATCTCACTGGCTTTGGATCCGGAAAGCGGTATCGGTTCATTAAAGACTGAGAAACCCTCCAGTGCAATTGACGGTTTAGAAACAAAAAAGCCTTCACACTCACCGAAACCAACTCCAGAGCCTACCGAGGCAAAAAAGACATCCAAGCCTCATGATGAAGGCAACGGCGTGGAACCGGATCCAAAGAAGAAGATGGTTGCTTTGACTTTCGATGATGGCCCCAGTAAAGTTACGCCGCGTCTGCTCGATCTGCTAAAGGAAAGTGGCGGGAAGGCTACCTTCTGCATGGTTGGTAACAGGGTCGAGAGTTTCTCGACGATCGTTCAGCGCGTAACAAAAGAAGGACACCAGATAGCCTCGCATACCTGGGATCATAAAAAACTAACAGTATTGAGCAGCGAGCAGATAAAAGCGGAGCTTTCCAAAAGTGCCAAAGAGATCGAAAAATACTCTGGCCAAAAGGTAAAAATGCTTCGCCCTCCTTACGGCTCTGTTAATGACAGCGAAAAATCCATGTGCAAGTCGCTTGGTATGTATATAGTTAATTGGGATATCGATACCGAGGATTGGAAGACGCATAATGCAGATAAGACCTATGATGCGATTATGAACCATGTAAAGAGCGGAGATATCATACTATGCCATGATCTGTATCCGGCGACTGCAGATGCAATGGAAAGGGTGATTCCCGCGCTTGTCAAAAAGGGATTTCAACTGGTAACAGTAGAAGAACTGTTGAGCCATTCCAAAAACGCTCCAGATCCCGGAACTGTCCACAGATATGAGTAAATAAAAAAACAGTACCACGAGACAAGCTTGTGGTACTGTTTTTTTATTTTAAACCAAATCAATAAGCCATTTTTTCAAAAGCTCTTTGATAGCTGTCATTAATAATATACCCACTAATGCACATGCGCACGATAGGAAAATATTCGACTCAGCAGGCAGAAACATTGCCAGGGCAGCCGCCGGAGGGTGCTCATATTCCAGAATAACCATTAAGAAAAAACATAATCCTGCAGAAACAGCCTGCGCCATATACATTTGCCATGGTTCAAGAGAGTGTAGTAACCCTAACAAAAAATACAGGACAATTCCGGAGATAATTCCAGTCAAATATCCGCCAATCAAATACTTCGGTCGGCTAGAGTTTTTTTGCGGAAGTGCAAAAGCTATGAACGCGCTTGCGCCAAAAAAGGCCATAGATTTTAATCCAAGAACTCCTGTAGCATACATTGAAACAAAAAGGAAGAAAATCATTAAAAGACACTGCAAAATGTAATTTTTCTTAAATTTCTTTAGTTTATCATCGGTGAAACGCAAAATATCACTATCCTCAAAAGTTTTGTTTTTCGAAAACTGGTATCAGTTTAAACTAAAACTGCCTGAAAGAAAATATCTTGCAGGCAGTTAGCATAATTTATTTGATTATTATTCGGTCATCAAATTTAATGTAATTAACGTACATGCAGATTTATTTGTTCCGTCAGTTGACTTCGCAGTGATCGTAGCCTCCCCTGTGTGGGCGACAGCGGTGACCAATCCATTTTGGTCAACTGTACATATGGTTTCGTCACTGGAAGACCATTCAACCGTCTTGTTTCCCGCTCCTCTGGGAGCTACAGTAGCTTTCAATTGCAATGTTTCTCCAAAAGACATTGCTGCCGCCTGCTGAGACATCTTGACTGACGATACCTTTATAGGAATCTGCCCCTTTATTGGTACGCCGTCATCCAATTTAAGCGCATTGCTGAATATATAACCCACATAAGTTGACTTTGTAGCTTTGTCGTAATACATTATTTGAGCAACATCGTACAGTTTTTTCTTGCCCACCTTTTGCGATTGATCATAGGATTTATTAAAATCGTATTGTAGGACCGTCATCCTTTTTTTGGCGTCAATAGACCCCAGCTTTCTCTTTTCCTTTGCCAATAATGGAGATGTGTAAAAATTTGCCGATCTCACGGTTGTTGCGTTCGGTTTTATTGTTTCAATGCCTTCTCTGTTCAAAACTCCTATATTTACCCTAAGATAATATGTATAGTAATAGCCCGTTAATTTCCCAAACTTAACCTTTGTAAATACTTTCTTGGGCGAATACTCTAATATCTGGACCCAATCCTTCTCCCAAATCGTAGCAAGTTTTTGCGAAGAAGCGCTTGCACTCTTGTAAAGAGGCAGAGGGCGTATATGCAGCGGTTTGGCGTTTACCTTATTGCTTGAAGTCGCCGCTATGCTTGTAGATGGCACAAAGCTCATCATTAGCGCCAAAGACAATACTGCACCAATAGTCTTTTGTAAAATCCTTTTCATTCTTTTATCGTCCTTTTCTAAAATATTAAAGCTGCTATCTGTATAACAAAAGCCGCTCCTTCAATTCTACTATCGTCTTTTTTAACATATGACTTGAACTATTCTTTCATAAATAATTCAATATGTTGCATCGATCATACAATACACTTAAGGCTCTTTTTTTAGCCCCTTTTTTTGGTCCACCAGATATCTAGGCCGCTGCTTCACCTCTTCAAATATCCTTGAAATATATATCCCGATAATGCCCAAGCTCAGAATAATAACGCTTCCGATTATAACCAGCAGAAGTATCACCGTGGTAAAGCCGCTGTTTGCGCCGCCGGTAATCCAGTTTACAAAGGTTTGTATAGCCAGTATCGCCGCAAACACTGTAAATACCAGACCGACAAAAAAAACGGCATACAATGGTGCGGCTGAAAAGCTTGTTATGTTATTCAGAGCATATTTTAACAGCTGCTTCTTGGACCATTTCGAGCTTCCATCGACGCGCTCAAGCACTTCATATTCAATATTTATGGATTTGAACCCAGTCCAATAGGTTAGCGCTCGAAAGAATGTGTTTTTTTCCTTAATAGCAGTGATGACATCTATAACTTTTCTATCTAGCAATTTAAAGTCAGATGAATTTCTCATATCCGTCCCAATGGTTCTACTGAAAAGAAAATAAAAGAATCTGGCGAATACTTTGCCGGCAAATCCCTCTTTGCCGCGAATTTTTTTCACGCCTTCGATGATTTGATAGCCATTCTCCCATAAGAGGTACATCTCGATTATTCTATCAACTGGATGCTGAAGGTCTGCGTCCAATACTATGGCGCAGTCGCCGGAACAATTTTCGAGTCCGGCAAAAATCGCGCTTTCCTTGCCGAAGTTTCTTGTAAAACTCACGCCTCGTATCCTTGGGTCGTTTTGAGATATTATCTGCTGCCATGTGCCGTCCGTTGATCCGTCGTTCACAAACAGTATCTCAAAATCTATTGCATGCTCCGTCAAAACGTTGGTTATTTTACTGATGATCAACCTAATATTCGATTCTTCATTGAAAGCCGGCAAAATAATTGAAAGCATATCTACTCCTTTACTCTGACCTTTTTCAGGTATTCTCTTAACACCGTATCCCCATTTTCTTTTGCTAAACTGCTCAATTCTATATAATCTTCCTTATCTATATCCCATCGGCTGTACAACAGATAGGTTTCATTTGGTATATCGTAGTATTCATGCAAATAGTACGCCGTATACTCTGGAAAACTCGTTGAATACCTTGTATTTTTGATTGTTTTCAGTATCACATAAGCGGGGATGTCTCCCCTGCCCGCGTCAACTGATGCCTGTTTTAATAATCTGTCGTTATATAGATGGACGCCGGCATTTGCCCTGTAACCAACGAAAACACTATATAGATTGCTTCCGACAATAACGCATACCAGCATGATAAATGCTGTAATAAAGGCAATTTTTAATTTTGTTCTTGCCGACAAACAGAATTCCATCAATGTTTTGAAAAAAAAGCAAAAAACAATTAAAAGCACGAATATAAACGGCAAGAACATTCTTTCTACTATATATGGCACAAAAAGCAAAGCACCGATTGATGCTACTGCGCCGATAAAAAGGAACAGTATATTTAAGGCATCAGAGCGTATAAGAAGTATAATTATTTGAAAGACCATTAACGCCAGAAATATGGAAAAAAGTATACAAAACAATACCGGCGAAAGATTATTTGCAAAGAATTCATATAAGCCGGTTTTTCCGCTGATCAAAATACATTCTGCCAGCAAAAGTATAACGCTAAAAACCAATGATATAAAGCAAACAGCCCAGAACTTTTGTTTCTTTAGTATTAAGCCGGCGGATAGAATCGCCGAAAACAGCAATAGGACGATTACAAAGTATCTATTATTGTATGATACGAGTTTTTCTATTATATACATATAGTTCAAAAGCATCTGCCGCATAATACTATACCCTGTGTTAAGCTTGTCCGCCTTATAAAAATTACCGGGGGCAAGCATGGTCAAAAGCAAGCCGGTAATTATTAAGATCAAGTAAATTATATTTGATTTTTTTAAGCGTTTTCTTTCAATAACCCGTTTAACAATAAAACATAAATAGTAGATAAAAAGCATGATACTGATTTGCTCCTGCGAAAACGCAGTTAAAAAGAACAATACCCCAAGCAAAACATATTGCCCTGCGGACGAAGCCTTATTCCTCAATATTTTCCAGTGTAGGTTTACCGCCCAAAATAGAAAGCATACCGGCATAATATAGTTAGCCGCCGCCGAATACCAAAATACTCCATAATTATACTGGGATGCGGAGAATATTCCAAACATTGCGCAAGCTAATAACGCCAATACCCAATTCGCTTTCTCCAGGACGTTATAGTCATTTAGTGAAAGAGAGTAAATATTGTAAAACAAGAAAGTGATAACCATAGGGAACACGTAGTTTGCGATCCCAAATTTCAGGATCGGGCATAGAATCAAAACATTGAATAAAACCCTACCCGTGCAAAGCATATAATGCTTATATGCATATTCCAGTAACTGCGAAAAGGAAAAATCAGTCCCAATTACATTCTCGATTACTATCGAATAGCTCAATGAAGCATACCCAAAATCATCATGGCCAGGAAAAACATATCTAAACTGTAATAATTGATATACAAAAAAAAGCAAGAAAACGGCAATTACTTTATAATCGAATTTTCGGATTAGTTCTTTATACATAATAATACTCTGTAATCTATATTAAATATATTTTATTTATTCTGTTAAATAATAGCATAAAAAAAATCAGCACGCCAATCGTTTGATATATTCCGCATCAAGCTTATCTATTTTAATATATATTAAAATATAGCTTTGTTCTTGAGCTAACTATATTGACTTATGCGTGGAGCAGATATATCATCCGGATATAGACGACTGGTTTAATATTTTACTGGAGGTATATAAAATGGACTTTATGCAAGAATTCACCAAGATTATGTCCGAAACTAGCGATCTCGCATTGGCGACTACAACAGGAGATAAGCCGAACGTGCGCATAGTGAACTTTATCTGGGACAAAGACGCAAAGATGCTCTATTTCTCCACCTTTCAGGAGACACCGAAGATCGAAGAGATCGCTAAAAACGGTAATGTCTCTTTTATCACGATACCGGTAGGCAATCGTGCTTTTGTACGGGTTACTGAAGCCACGGCCATGAAAAGCTTAAAGTCCATCGAGGATATGCAGGGGATATTTGTGGAGAAGTATCCATCTTTCGCCCAGATGTTCGCAATGGGGCTGAATATGTTCGTACTGTATGAAATCCATTTTGCCAAAGCATATGTTAACATCGACTTTGGTAATTTTGGAGAAATCACTTTATAATTAGCGTTTTATACAATTCAATATCAACAATATCAATTCAATCCGCAAAGATTCCAATATAGTTTCTTTGCGGATTGCTTAATAGCTGACCGGCTGCAAAAATCAAAATGGATTATCATCAAACGGCAGCAAAACCGATCCATAAAATGGCTGTGGAGATTTTGAATATTTACGAAATGATGCTGCAACAATTTTTAAATATTGCAACTGTTAAAAGGCAACCAAATCCATTTTTAAATAGACTTTATCTTTTAATTGTACATCAGCTTCAAAAATAGGTATATCATAATTCATTAAAAAATAGTTTTCAAGACGATGTGAAAAAACAAACCCGCACCGCTCGTAAAAAGAAACAATCCAGGGAATATCGCCAGTTCCAACAAGCATCGTATTTCCTTTATCTTTGTAATAATCGCATACATGGCTTAACAAATGCTTTCCACACCCTTCCCCCTGAAAGCATTCATATGTGGCCAATGATTGTATTTCATAAACGCTTTTTCCCTCGTTGGTCACAACACATATACTTTTTAGGCATCCATCATATAGCGCAAAAAGAGTTCCTCTATCCAAATATTTGTCAATCATACTTTCTTGTTCATCCGCCAAAAGTAATAAATCAAGAAAGTCTTTTTTGTTTTTTTCGAAGATTTTTACTTCCATATTTCCTCCAATAATATAGATACTCCATTTTGATATTGCATCAAACACCGGTCTAAAGGTTCAAATCATTTGCACGGCTTAAGGGTTGGAGAGTGTTGATAAAAATTGTGCAAGCAAGCCCGTCGGCGCATTCCGCACGTAAACGTTTGTCGGTGAGCAGGACGGCATAAATAGCCCGCATTAGTATGGACTAAGCCGCGACGGACTGACAAATAAACAACTTCTAAATTTGATTATCTTTGCGAGACTCGCGCAGACCCCTTACTTATAAGCTTTTATCACTTATTCAAAACCACGACTACTTCCGAATTTTTTCGCGATGTCGCGGTTTAGCTTTTCCGGCCAACTGTCTGTCCATGTTTTTGTGCTTTTCAGCAGTTCGTCGCAGAATCCTGCTACATCCTCGCCAGTAATATCTAAAACATGTCTGTTATTGGCCACGCCATCTTCAAACAACTCAATGAGGTTGTATTGGAGTTTTATCATATCTAATCCATTCCCGCCTGCGAACATCCACATATACTGCTGGATTTTCTCATAGACATACCGATAATCTTCCGGCAGCGCTTTGACCCGCGCCATCTGCTCCTTATACTCACGTTTGCTTTCCATGATTTTTATGGGGTTGAGATATGTGTTAAAAAAATCAGATAATGACATTAGGTTTTTCCTCCCTCAGTTGTTCTATTTTCGACGCAATAAATCCCCATCGCTCCCAGAACTTTTGCAGTTCTTCACGCCCCGCATCGTTTAGTGTGAAAAAGTTTCGAGGAGGCCCCTTGTCGGATGGCTTTCTCTCTATCTCAACCAGTTTATTTTTTTCAAGGCGGATAAGAATGGTATATACCGTTCCATCTACCACGTCAGAAAAACCTAAAGCATTGAGTTTGCGTGTAATTTCATAGCCGTAGGTTTGTCCTCGGCCAATGATTTCGAGAACACAGCCCTCTAACACGCCTTTCAGCATTTCTGTAAGATTTTCCATTTATACACCCCTCGCTATTTTGGATGCCCTGTATATTGTATAACTCACTACCACTATACAGTAACACATAATAGCAAGGTTGTCAATAGTGCAAATCCGAACATCTAGCCTAAAAAGCGGATGTTCAGATTTGACTTTGTTGGGCAACGTTTCAAATATAGATGCAACCCTCTCATAAGCTTCCCGCTGAATTCTCCACCATACTTCACCGCAACAGCAACCTATTGTTCTCGTTGCTCGTGCAATTCAACAACGACAGTGCCTTTTCGGCTTCATATTCTTCTAACGCAGTGACATTGTCCGGCGTGATGGTTCCAATATCATAAATCTCGAGCTGGTATAGTCATCATTGCAATATAAGGCCGCTGCTCGCGTGTATGGTCTTTTGGCCTCAGTTGGAAAACGTGCTGTATTCAGGCCTGGGCGTCATTATAGGGAAATTGATCGGGAAACGCCTCAGGTGCTTGAGCAGTTCCTCCGCAAACTGCTTACTCTCCGGTGTTGTGAACAGCCGGAGCTGCGCCGCAGTATCCTTATCGACGAACGCACGGAAAAAATCAACCTTGCTGCCCGTTACCGAGAACGACGCCTCCGCTTCGCGCCCGCGACCCGTTCTGTAATGAACCACACCGCGCTTGACGTGGACGTTGGCGTATTCCGGACAATGGCTTTCGGTTTGAACACCCATCACTTTACTTTCCAGCACAGGATTTCCTTCTTTGCCGTCATACATAATGCCAATGAGTTGCAATATCATTTCAAGACTCATGGTGTTAATAGTATCATCTGCGAACTTTTGATAGTTCTCCGGTGGCAAAACTCCGGACAGTTCCTCCGCAGCCGAGAGGTACATGTTGCGCCATGTTGCCGCCTCCGACCTGTATCCGAGCCCCCGCAGCGATTGCGCGAGCTGATTTCTTGCAAGTGTTTTATCCTCGGGTATGTCAGCGTACATGACCAGATTCAAAACCTCTGCGATCCAAGCATGATTCGGATTTACCAAATACAGTTCTTCCGCCACTTTTCTGATAATGGTGTCATATCCGTTCATATATTCCACATATTTGGTCGCGGAAACGGTGGGCATGTTTCGGTTTAAGTTGACGGGGTTACCGTCAATCCATCCGATATACCGCTGATACACCGCTTTGGAATTGTGACTGGCCGTCCCATAAAAGCCGTGCGCGCACCATTCGTTTTGAAGTTCCTCTGGCATGCCGATTTTATCGGAAAGCAGCCGCCCCACCTCGTCGATCGTGTAACCGAGGTTGATCAGATGAAGCGACATATTGTGGATATAGCGGTACAAGTCGCGTTGGAGCCCCAGATACTGGATGGAATCTTCGTTGCCGAAGTGCGGCCAGTTATGGGAGCTGCACACTGCTGTCAAATCGGGAAACGAAACTATGGCCTGGTCGATATAATTTGCCCATGCCAGCGCATCGCGCACCTGTGCGCCACGAGGTGTTAGAACATTGTGTAGCGTGCCTGTGCAGTTTTCGGCGGCAAATAGTATTTTCTCTTTCGGCGCATACACGTTCATCTCGGCGGGAGCTTCGGTGTCCGGCGTCAGCTGTAGCTGTAGCCGTATGCAGCTCACGCAGATCTCCGCATAGTTTTTGCCCCTTTTGTAGTCTTTGAACCCGATTTCACGGGTTGGCGCAAGCAGAGTGCTTTGGCCTTTTGCAGTAACCTTTCCGAGGCCCGCGTCAATTTGACGGTCAGGTTGTATCTGGAGCAGATGCCCGAACTGATATATTGCGCGGCGTTGCATCACCGGCCCGACATAGATGTTTTCACTGACGGCGTGCTTTGTAAACCCTTCCGGAGCGTAAATGGTGATATTCTTGGCAAAAAACGGCTTGATACCGTCGATCCCGCCGTAATGGTCCAGATGGGAGTGAGAATAAATAACACCTCGTATCGGCGCGTCCTTAAGATATTTCTGCACGAGGTTTTTCCATGCCGCCGCAGCGACTTCCGAAACGGTCAAGACGTCCATGACAATCCAGCCGCAAAAACCGTACATCAGCGTCATATTAGAAATATCATAACCGCGGATCTGAAAAACATCGCCCTTTGTTACTCGGAAGGCCACGCCAGCTTTTCTGGCAATAGCATCAACCTTCTCATTTTTTCGATATTGTTGACGCGGAATAATCCGGCGACCGTGTTGAGCTTTGCCTGCTCCCATAAATTCGGGTGCGATGTGGGCGGAGAAGGAGGATCGCCTTTCAGAAAGGAATACTCCGATATATCAAAATGGTCTTTCAGTTCAAGGCCGCCTTCAATCAGCATACCTCTTCTGGCATTGACTTTCTCTCTTTCAAGACTGTCTCTGAGAGTGATATTATTGGATAATCCCTGATTCTTACTATTACACATTGCGGTAACTCCTTTTGTTCATCTGATTTAGAGGCAAGTCCGACTTCACTGTCTTTTCGCAACCGATATACTTAAATATATGTTTATCTAGCTCCGATTCGTTAGATGATCAAACAAAAGTGTATGACCCGAAAGGCCTCAGGATCAGGCCGCAACCTCTGTCGCCTGTTGTTTTTCCCATATAATGGAGTCCGAAAAAGTATCTATTATTTCTGCTTGTTTTGATATTGAGGCCATCCAACGTTTTATCATAACGACTTCTGTCAAACGGCGGCATTACCTTTTTATCAAAAACGATTTTGCTTTCTGGAATAAGCCTGAAAATTTTTGAATAACCCAGCGCTTCAAACAAACCAAATGAATAGTCAATTTCGTTGGGTTGACACACACCGTCAAAAAACAGAAACATGACCGTCAGTTTGATTGACGTTATCGTTATATCATTCAACTCAACATAGCCCGGTATTTCATGCTCTGATAAATCTACGGTAACACCGTCGGAATAGATATCATATCTATAGCTGCCCCAAAGCACCGTATCTGCGTTACCAAAAACCGGATGCATGTTGATGGCCGGAATTCTGCCGTCCGAAGCTATAAAATCAATATCCGTACAATCACAGCAAAGACAGTTGCAGCAGCAATAACAATCATAACTATAAAAGTCATTACAGTCGCATCTGTTACCTATATATCTACAACATGTATTATTCATAACAATCTACCTTTCAGACGCATATTACTGCCCTTGTTACAGTATATGCCGTACATAGTTGATTCGTGTTTTAACAAAACAGGTGGCCCTCCTGACTTGGGCATAGGGGTTCAGATTCCGACCGTTCTGCACCACCGCAATATATATTGAATATATTGTAGTATGGTTTCAGCTTCCGTCCGCTACATAAAATTACCGTAATATTTACATCGGTTTATGAAGGGATGGAAAAATAACGAAAAACATTCAATATGATTATTGGGCAAACACGTAACTGCAATGCAAGCTGACCGTACCGCCTTTCACCGCTATACACTACAAAAAGGAACTCACTGGACTTATCGTGCCGTTCTTCGAAAAACAAAGCTATTGCTTCGCCGGCTATTATACGCATAAGAAACCAGAAGATTTTCATAAATGCAAAAAGAAGACATTATCAAAGGCGAATACGAGTATGCTACCGTCGTATAAGATTATGAAATTTGTTCCAAGCGATCGTTGGTTAGGCGAAAAGCGCGCAGACTGTTTTGCTGATGTTCCGTTACTCCCAAAGTATTTTTAGCGCGACGGAAAAAGTCAGGGCGGATGACCGTGAAGGCTATTATGACAGTTGGAATACGGTTGTCGATGAACCGCCTGGAATCAATTAGGAGTTACCTCTATGTATATACCACCCAAAATGAGAATAGCAAACGTTCCAACACCCATTTATCCGATTTATAAGATAAATCCGTACAGCGCGTGGAGCCACCTGTATAAAAAACGAGATGATTTCACCGGGTTTGAATTGAGCGGGAACAAGGTGAGCAAGTTCGAGTATTCCATCAAGGAAGCGATGGATCTGGGCGCAAAAATGCTCATTACTTGCGGCGTACTACAGTCCAATCATGCAAAGGCGACAGCGTCGGTTGCTGCGCAGTATGGCTTTGGTTGTCATCTGGTACTTTCGGGCAGTCCTGAGCCGCCGGACGGCAATTATCTGTTCGACAAGCTCTTTGGAAGTAAAATTATGCTTATTCCTCCGGAGGAATATGAGGATAATTATAATCAAATCATGGCTGATCTGAAAGCAATGTATGATGAGAGGGGTGTTCCCGCATATATCTTAGCTGCAGGTGGTTCAAACGGTATCGGAATGTTTGGCTATATGGATGCCTACCGGGAGATATGTCGACAGGAAAAGCGGATGGGGATAAGGTTTGATACCATTGCCGTCACTGACGGGTCCGGAAGCACTTATGCTGGGTTATATGCGGCGAATAAGCTGTGCTGCGGATGCAAACAAATTGTGGGTATCAATGCAAACGGGAACAAGACCCCGGGAAGGATTGAGGGCATTTTGCATGAGGGGGCTTCTATCATGCAGCTGCCTTTTGAGATACCGACCGATGATATCTATCTCAATTTCGATTATTACGAGTTGGGAAATCCAACCGCGTCGCCTGAATTAGTCGAGTTCATAAAGCTTACGGCACGGGAGACTGGAATTATTTTCGATCCAGTTTTTACGGGAAAGGGTTTGCTGGGGGTTTTAGAGGAAATTAAGAAGCATAATCCGCTATTTCGGGGGAATGTGTTGTTTATTCACACGGGCGGGCAAATAGGTCTGTTTCCTCAAAGATGTTTGTTTTATTGAGTCTGTATCGACGATATTCGTTAAGATAGCGGGCAGGTTTCGCTATATGATCATATTAGGCTACATTGCAGCATTTTGGGCAACAGACAACGGCCAAAACTGGACACGAGGGTTCAGATTTCGACCGTCAATTCACATTAGCTACCTTTTATAGTGTTCATATTGGCATACAAAAAGGCTGCTGCTCAAAAAGAACAACAGCCCCTGATAAAACCATCTTACTTCACCAGCACCTTAATCACTTTGCTGAACGCTCCATAAATGCGCTTGCCTCCATCCATACGCCAGGAACGCACTTTGTAATAATACGTCCGCCCATTCGTCAGCTGCGTATTGCTGACTGTATTATTCTTTTTAAAGCGTATCTGGTCGTACCCTCCGTCCGTGCTCATGCGGTATACCTGGTATCCCTGCGCGCCGTGGATTTTCTCCCATGATACGCGCAACGAGCGCATTCCGGATTT
>JAVBOF010000049.1:0-2949 GCA_031550915.1 Eubacteriales bacterium
CTTTGCCGTCGGTTTGGTCAAGCAGCATCTTGAGGTCAAGAAGGTCGTGACCGGATATTACGATAAACGGTCCTTTTTCTATCTTCATAGGCACCTGTGTTGGTACCGGATTACCATAGGCGCCGGTATTCGCTTCATCCAAGATAGCCATGCACTTCAGGTTTACGCCACCAAATTCCATAAGCAGCCCGAGCCATTCATCCACGGAATGATCCTTAGCCAAGGCAGCCATGCCCTTTATAAACCATGCGTCCACATCTGCGTCACGCTTGCCCAAAACCCTTGCGTGGTGTGCGTATGCAGCCATTCCCCTAAGGCCGAAAAGCAACGTGGATCTTAGAGACACGATGTTTTCATCGCCATGAAAAAGGTTTTGCGGGTCGATAACATCGCTGCCGCCAAGTCCGGCTTTTTTTGCTCGGGCTTCCTGCGTTAATTTTTGTGTCGTATCTACATCAAAGCTAACATTGGTAACCGTTGTAAAAAGCCCATCTACGATGAGGTCGACAATGGCTTTATCCTGCTTTTCCCCCGCAGCTGCTGCCAGAGAAATAAGCTCGCAGGTCAAATCATCCTGTCCATTCGCTATATCCGGTTTTTTGCCGCAAACGCCCGAATTGGCGCATCCTTTACCTCCCGCGGTCTGTTCACATTGAAAACAAAACATATTACCCATTAAAAATACCTCCATAAACAGTGATTGTATGGTTGACTTTGTAAATCGAGTCTACTATAGTTTTCATATAAATTATGTTGGATATACAACAAAAAGGTGAAATAATGAGTAAAATTTTGTATCCGCCTATGGAAAGCCCATTATTTGAAGGAATTAAGGAAACAGAGTTTAGTACTTTGATATCATGTTTGGCGGCAAAAGTACGCAAATATGAAAAGAACGAGTATGTCTTCCGCAACGGGGAACACGTCGATTCCATTGGCCTTGTGTTAATAGGAAGCGTTCGGGTAATGCATGAAGATTTTTGGGGGAAGACCATGATATTGGCGCATATAGAAAAAGGCGGGGTGTTCGGGGAAGCATTTTCCTGTGCCGACGTTGAAAAACTGCCGGTCAGCGTCGTTGCCGCGGAACCTCTGGAAGTTATGCTTATAAATATAAAGCGTATAGTTAATACTTGCGGTGCCGCATGCTCTTTCCATACGGTATTGATAAAGAATATGATAAACCTGCTTGCAAGAAAGAACATAATGCTTACGGAAAAGATACAGCATATCACCCGCAGGAATACGAGGGAAAAGCTTCTTTCCTACCTATCTTCTCAATCAAAATCGGCAAACAGCCATTCATTTTCGATCCCTTTTTCCAGACAGGAGCTTGCCGATTACCTTTCGGTTGAGCGTAGCGCTATGTCCAGCGAGCTTTCAAAGATGCGAAATGAAGGAATATTGAGCTTTGATCGAAACCGCTTTGAATTGCTGCGCAAAGAGGAGGACTTTTATTAAGGTAAGAATATGCAAATCATACAAATACTTATAGATATACAGTGTATGACATGATATAATGATACAATCTTTGTTCAGATAACGAGGATAACTGCTATGATGATCATTAAGGGGATGTGGCATGAGATTCAAAAGCATTGCCTCCAGGATAATTGTTTCGGTAGTCCCGATAATAGCGATATCTACATTGTTGTTCGTGATCGTTATTTATAATATTAACAACTCCCAAATAAACCAGCAGATAAATGAAAAGATGAAAGAGAGCCTTGAGGTAGCCAGCCTTTCGATACAAAACGAGATGACCAAAAACGCGGCTATTGCGACGAGCTCTGCGATATACGCGCAGACATGCACTGAGAACCTGGATCAAAATGAGGTCCAGCGTTTTTTGATGCAGACTATTCCTTCCAATACCAATACGGTTGGAGGGGGGATTTGGTTTGAACCATACAAGGCAATAAAAGACAGCAAATACTATGGTCCGTATGTATACCTGGAAAAAGGGGCCCCTGTTTTTGCGAAGGAATATTCAAACGAGGAGTTCGATTATCAAAGCGCGGACTGGTATATCAACGGCAAAAACTCCGATGGCAGGATTGTGTGGTCCAAGGCTTATGTAGATCCGGTCGCGAATATAGCCATGGTTACAGCTACTAAGCCGTTCTATGATAAGGACGGTAGTTTTGCCGGGGTAACTACCGCTGACATGTCCCTTGCCACTATACGCAGGACGGCAAATAAGCTTACCGTTGGGCAGACCGGCAAGGCTTTTATACTTGGATCGAACGGTGAGTACATATCCTTTTTGGGCTTGGGCAAGAGCGTTAATGACAGGCTGCAGGAAAGCGCCGACCCGGAATTGGCAAAAGCGGGAAGGACAATAGTAAGCAATGATGTTGGCGAAATGAGCTTCTACTATGACGGCGAGCAGCAGAGGGTATACTTCAAAACCCTTTCCGATTTGAACTGGAAACTTGCTATAATGCTTGGAGAAAAGGAAGTTGGCACATCAACGATAAATCTAGTGCTGCTTATGGGCGTAATACCCGTTATCGGTCTTGTACTTGCGGTTTTGAGCATCATAAATGTAGCGACGCATCTGCAGCGCATAGCGAATAAAGTAAACAGTTTTGCCGATAAAGCTGCTTCAGGTAATTTTGCAGAACGTATAGATGTTTCTGAGCGAGATGAGTTCGGGATAATGGAAGAACGGCTGAATATAATGATCAGCAATATGAGCGATATGAGCAGGCATTCGGCAGAGATGCTGGAAGTGGCGCAGGTCGCAAACAGGGCAAAAAGCGATTTTCTAGCCAGAATGAGCCATGAGATACGCACACCTCTGAACGCAATTTTGGGCCTGACCCAGATAGGGGCAAAGTCGGGCGATCCGCAAAAGTTAAACGAATGCTTTACAAAAATTGATATAGCTTCAAAACAACTTTTGGCCCTTATAAACGACGTATTGGATATGTCTAAGATAGAGGC
>JAVBOF010000012.1:0-6245 GCA_031550915.1 Eubacteriales bacterium
CTTTGCACAGCAATGCCTCAGCCAATGGTAAAAAGCGTGGTATCGAGCTATATTATAAAACGGATAAGGAAAAGGAATACAGTGAAATTTTCGCCAAACATCTCAGGCAAATCTATCCAGGCAGCGTCAAAACCATCCGTATTACCGATGGTTTCAATGAATCCACCGACGTAGACGCACCCGTAGTATATGTTGAGCTTGGCTACCATGACAACGAAGCTGACGCCGGGTGGATACACGACAACATACGACGTGCAGCACCGGCAATGGTATCCGCGATATCGGAAATCTTCAAGGGCAATGGTTAGGGTATCATAATCTGCTGCCCCGGATATAATTCCATGCTACCCAGCCTGTTTGCCGCGGCTATCGCGCTCCAATCCAAGCCATAGATCTGGGCTATGGAAAACGGGCTTTCGCCTGCCCGGACGATGTGGACGGACCGTCCGCAGATGGCTTCCGGTATCTCCAATATAGTTCCGACATCAACTTGGTTCTTTTCCAACCCGTTCTCGTACATGAGCATACGCATAGTCGTATTATACTGCGAGGCAATAGAATACACCGTCTCATCCTTTTTAGCCTTGTGACTGCGGGCTGCCGGGATATTCCTCTTAGCCCCGCATTCATCACAATCACGCTCATATTTAAAGCAATAATCCTGCTTTGGTATCTTCAGCTCGCTTCCGCGCCTCAATTTTTTTATCGTTTCCGGCCCATTTGCCCTCAGCACCATGCAAACAGGTATTCCGAACTTTGCAGATATCTTCTCTAGCCTGTCTCCCGCCTTCCAAACATACATTACAGCACACCTCCATAATTACAAAAAACTCAACTTACTTTATAGGCTATGCTATATTGCGCGCCAATAATACCAGTGGTATAATTGGTTTGTGCAGAGTAGATACCGCGCGTTAAGTGTCGGAAGGATGGGAAGTCGCCTCCGAACGAAAGGGCTGGCCCCTGCGGTGCTGTATCGCGTCCGCTGCAAAAGATAAACGGAATGATCCTCCTTTTATTGATTGTCGTGCTGCATTTTATAAAAGGAGGTATTTTTATGCAAGTTGCAAGTATAAACGTTTCCCGTACCAGAAGGCTTGTTATCTGCGGTCTTTGCCTTGCGTTTGCTTTGGTCATGAAGCTTTTCAGCATCATGGTTCCAATGCTAGGTTTTGGCGCAATGCGCATAAGCCTGATCGGCATTTTTACGACCATACCGGCGCTGGCGTTCGGGCCGCTGTACGGCGCTATCGTCGGAGGCCTTTCCGACTTTGTCGGCTGGGTCATAAAGCCGGAAGGCGCCTGGATCCCCCTGCTCACTCTCACGTCAGTCCTCGCTGGATTGATGAAAGCGTATCTATGGATACTTGTCGGGAAGCTTAAGGCTAAAAGTCTTGTGAAGATATTTATATATGTTTTTGGCTTTATGCTGGTCTTTGGGTCGATAAATATTTGGGCATCGCATTTTTATGCAAACAGCGTCTATGCAGGTTTCCTGCATAGTCTGAAGTCCGGTGGCCAGTCTCAGCTTGCTTTTGCTACTATTCTGCCTGTTTGTATCGGGGCGGTGGGATTACTTCTTATATGGGCAAACTCGCGTATGGAAAAGCATCGTGACGCCTTAGGCTTTGGAGATATGTTTTTAAAGGTATTTTTTATAATGCTGTTCTCCGGGATAATAATATGTACGGTGAATACATTTATTTTGATAAATATATTTGGTATACAGAAGGCATTTTTATTGTTCTACCTGCCTAGGATTATCGAAGAGATTGCCATGGCTATAATCCTTTCCTATCTGCTTTCCATCGTATATCCGCTTGCGCAAAAAAGGCTTATATAAATACTATCGATAATACAAACCCCTTCTCTAAAGGGCTTTGCGCTGCAGTTGCAGCTAAAAGGTCTTGAGTGAGATGAAATTTGACTTTATTTCGAACTATATGTCAGATCGGTTGATAGATAGTCTCAACAGTGATAAAATGATATGATTATCAATTTGGATGGTGACTTTATGGGATTTTTTCAGAAACTACTGGGCGGCTCTAACGAAGCCAAACTAAAGGATATATACAAGATAGCGGACCGCATCGAAGCCCTAGAACAGGATATGCAGGCTCTTTCTGATGCCGGGTTGCGCTCTAAGACGGATGAGTTCCGTAAAAGACTTGCAGACGGAGAAACGCTTGACGATATATTGCCGGAAGCGTTTGCCGTTGTGCGCGAAGCGGCAGTCCGAACCGTTGGGATGCGCCACTACCGTGTACAGCTCGTTGGCGGAATTGTATTGCACCAGGGTAGGATATCCGAAATGAAAACCGGTGAAGGTAAAACCCTCGTTGCAACTTTACCCAGCTATCTAAACGCGTTGGAAGGCAAGGGCGTGCATATTGTCACCGTCAATGATTACCTTGCGAAGCGCGACAGTGAATGGATGGGCAGCATTCACCGGTTCCTCGGCCTAAAAGTCGGGCTTATCGTTCATGACATGGATAATGACGAGCGCAGGGAAAGTTATGCGGCCGACATTACCTATGGTACGAATAACGAACTTGGTTTCGATTACCTTCGAGACAATATGGTCATTTACAAAGAGGAAATGGTTCAACGCGACCATAATTACGCAATTGTCGACGAGGTCGACAGTATTCTGATAGATGAAGCAAGGACTCCTCTCATCATATCAGGCCAGGGGGACAAATCCACCGAAATGTACACGAGGGCGGATAATTTCGTGCGTAAACTTCGCGATGAAGAAGACTATAAGGTCGATAAAAAGGACCGCTCCTGTATTTTAACAGAGGAAGGCGTAGTTAAGGCGGAGCAATTCTTTGGTGTTGAAAACCTTGGCAATATTGAAAACACGGAGCTGAACCACCATATCAACCAGGCTTTGAAAGCAAAGACGCTCATGATACGTGATGTTGATTACGTTGTGCAGGACGGACAAGTTATAATCGTAGATGAATTCACAGGAAGGCTTATGACCGGCCGCCGATATAGCGATGGCCTGCACCAAGCCATAGAAGCAAAAGAAAAAGTCAAAGTGGAACATGAAAGCAAAACGCTTGCGACAATAACCTTCCAGAACTATTTCAGGATGTATCCCAAGCTTTCAGGAATGACCGGTACCGCAAAGACGGAAGAAGAGGAGTTCCAAGGTATCTACGGGCTGGATGTCGTAGAGATCCCAACAAATATGGCTATGGTCCGCGAGGATTACAACGATGTTGTAATGGTAAGCGAGGAGGCCAAGTTCAACAAGGTGGTCGAAGAGGTTGCCGAGAGGCATAAATCCGGCCAGCCGATACTGATCGGTACAGTTTCGGTAGAAAAATCAGAGATCCTTTCCGGAATGCTGAAGCGTATTGGTGTTAAGCATGAGGTTTTGAACGCTAAGTTCCACCGCAAGGAAGCCGAGATAGTTGCTCAGGCCGGGCAATACGGTACGGTGACAATAGCTACTAACATGGCCGGCCGCGGCACGGATATTTTGCTTGGCGGTAATCCGGATTTTATGGCACGACGGGAAATGCGGCAACAGGAATTTGAAGATGAGCTTATAAACGAAGCAACCAGCCATGCATTGACGGATGATGCCGATATCAAGAAAGCCCGTGAAGTCTATCAGCAGCTTTTGGAAAAGTATAAGAAAGAATGTGACGAAGAGCACGATAAGGTCGTTTCTGTAGGAGGGCTCCATATCATTGGTACCGAAAGGCACGAAAGCAGGCGGATAGACAACCAGCTTCGTGGCCGTGCTGGAAGGCAGGGAGACCCCGGTTCATCCCGTTTCTATATTGCGCTTGAAGATGACCTTATGAAGCTATTCGGCTCGGAACGGATCAAAGGCTTTTTGGATAGGCTCAGCGGCGACGAAGAGGTCCCGATAGAATACGGTATGCTCTCAAAGCAGATCGAGTCGGCGCAGAGGAAGGTTGAAGGCCGTAACTTCCAGATCCGTAAACACGTCCTTCAATATGACGATGTTATGAACAAGCAAAGGGAGATCATATACGGACAGCGCAAAAAAGTGCTTCTGGGCGAAGATATGCGCGGCAATATCATGGAGATGCTGGATAATTATCTGGAGGATATGGTCCAGATCTATTTCACATCCGATGAATATGATGATACGTGGGATTACAAAGGTTTCAATGATTTTTGTTCCCGACTGTTTCTTAAGAAGAACAAACAATTGGTCAGGGAAGAGGAATTATCCGAATTATTCAAGGATATGATACTTGAGGAAGCAAAAAAAGCCGCTCATGAAGCTTACGATACAAAAGAAGCTGAGATCAACCAAGCCGGCCTGGATATGAGGGAGATAGAGCGGATCATACTTTTGCGCACCGTTGACCGTATGTGGACCGACCATATCGACGCGATGGACCAGTTTAGACAGGGTATAAGCCTGCGCGCATATGCACAGCGCGATCCTGTCATAGAATATAGCATGGAAGGCTTTGAGATGTTCGAGGAGATGAACCGGAACATACGCGATGAGACCCTCACTATTTTATTCCACCTGCAGGCGGAGGATAAAGTCCAGCGCAAACGCGTCGCCGAAAATGTTGAGGCCACCACCTCCGAGATGCAGGAAAAGCGCGAAGCTTCAAAAACACCGGCTAAGTCGGATAAGAAAGTCGGGCGCAACGAGCCGTGTCCATGCGGAAGCGGTAAGAAATATAAAAACTGCCACGGCGCATAAATTAAGGCACAGATAGAAAGCAGTCTGTACAGCGGAGAAGCGAACTCTCCGCCGCAGCGGATAATGGAGAGCACGCAAGACCGTGAAGCGGAGCGGCAGGACAATTCATTCGTCCGGTAACGATCCCCTTTGCCACGGGAACTAATATAAAAATCAAAAAGAGGTGATTCTTTGGTTCAGTTCGATGAACATTTGGCAAAACTGCGTGAATTAGAAAAGACTTTAAGAATGGTCGGTGATTCACTTTGACATCGCTTCCTTAAACGATGAACTCCAATCATTGAAAAAGGATATGGAAGCGGAGGACTTTTGGACAGATCTTGAAAAAGCGCAGAAAGTCAACCAAAAGATAAAAGGCATTGAAAGCCGTATCAATATATATAATTCCCTGTACGGAAGCGTCGAAGACACACTTTTATTATTGGAGATGTCCATAGAAGAAAACGATGAGTCCACCGCGCTGGAAGCTGCCGATTCATTGCCTCGTCTAAGCGCCGCTGTTGAGGATATGCGCCTTTCAACCATGCTTAAAGGCCAATACGATTCGCATGACGCTATATTGTCGCTTCATGCGGGGGCGGGCGGTACCGAAGCTCAGGATTGGGCGGACATGCTCTACCGTATGTATACGCGTTGGTGTGAAAAGAAAGGCTATGCGCTGAAGGTGCTGGATTATATCGCAGGAGATGAGGCTGGCACCAAAAGCGTTTCATTTGAAGTGAGCGGTTTGAACGCATACGGATATTTAAAGGCGGAAAAGGGAGTCCACAGGCTTGTAAGGATATCCCCGTTCGATTCCTCCGCCAGAAGGCACACGTCTTTTGCCTCGTTAGATGTTATGCCGGTCATTGAGGATGATAACGAGATATCGATCAACACGGACGAACTGCGCGTCGATACTTACCGGGCAAGCGGTGCCGGCGGTCAGCACGTTAATAAAACGGACAGCGCGATACGAATCACACATTTACCTACGGGTATAGTTGTGCAGTGCCAAAACGAGCGCAGTCAGATACAAAACCGCGAAACTGCTATGAAAATGCTTAAAAGCAAGCTTTTGGAATTGAGGGACAGGGAGAACGAAGCGAAAATAAACGAGCTTAAGGGAGATATGAAAAAGATCGAGTGGGGCAGTCAAATTCGGTCCTATGTCTTTCATCCCTACAGCATGGTCAAGGATCACCGTACAAACGCAGAAACCGGTAACGTTCAGGCCGTTATGGATGGCGATATAGACATCTTTATCAATACATACCTGCAGAGTACTTAACGGTGCGGCCCATTATCATTGATTGAGCCGCAGATACCAGAAAGCCTTTTTCGTTAACTATATAATATAAAAAGCACCATACATAATGCGATGGTGCCTTTTTTGAAATATTTGTTCTGCCGGGGATCATCCCCAGGTCGTCAATGATCAGTCATTGATTATGCTGGCTACTACGCCCGCTCCTACAGTCCTGCCGCCTTCACGTATCGCAAAGCGCAAGCCTTCCTCTATTGCTATTGGCGTAATCAGCTTGATCTCCATCTG
>JAVBOF010000117.1:0-4723 GCA_031550915.1 Eubacteriales bacterium
TGAGCGCTCACGACATCAAGAAACAATCCTGATTTTCTGTGAAATATAGCTCCGTGCGTGCCAGCGAAATCAAGAAATATCTTTCTTACGACCATAAAGCCACGGAAGAAATGCGAACCATGTATTTCACTACAATGGATAGGCTGATTCTAACACCCATAGAGTTTATAGCAGCCGCGATGCAAGCTCCACTGGCGTTCGGTATGCTATTCACTTAAACCTGTTTATGACAAGGCCATTTGGTTTGCAGGACTTTATTGCCTGTGCTGGAACAGTAATAACAGGAACGGTACTGGCCCCGATTTTCTGTCAATGGCAGAATAAAAAAGCACAAAAGTGGGAATTAAAAATTGTACAGAAGTGGCAAAATTAAGAGGGCACTTTTTCAAACAAAGTAGAGCCTGTGAAAAAAAGTCTGGAAAAATACGGCCTTCTATGATAAAAAATAAATCATAGGATGCTGTTTTAAAATGGCAAAAAAGATAGAGTTTAGCGAAGGGAAGAAAAACATAATTGCCTTCACTCTCTCTGCCTGCCAACAGACGCCGGAAAGCCCTATTGTTGTTGGCAAGGGCGACAGGCAGTTGGAGCAGAAGATAAAAGATGCCAAAGAAAACGCCATGCCGGAAGACATACCCGAAAGCGGCACACATATCCAGCAGACAATAAAGCACGAAAAGCTGCCTATGCAAATTCTCGTAGATGCCAATGTGCAGACCTTTGACGGCAAACCTATGCCCGCTGTGAAGGTTCAACCGCATAAGTTTACGCAGGCAGAAGTGGATAAATTGACCACATATATCCTAGGCGACAAATACTTTGCCGATGCGAATCCGCAAGCTGATAATATCCAAATCAAAACAGCCATTAACTTAAAAAGCTGGGAGGAAGTATTGGAGTAAGCCAAGGTGAATCTACCCTCTAAAGGTGAGGCAGACGTGAAATATATCCAGCAAAGAGTTGATGAATGCAGAAAAGAATATCTTACCGCAAAAAAGTTAGGCGAATACCCGGAGGCATCAAGGAAGCTAAGCAAGATCGATAATAACTATTATGACGGTATTTTTGGCTGCTATGAAATAGATGGACGCTTATTCCGTCTGACTGTGGATAATGATGAATCGGGCGAGAACAGCACGATGTGGCTGTTTCAATATGTGGCTGTTTCAATATGTGGCGGATCAATGGCCGGAAAGCTATGTGTTAAAAGAACAAGGCCAGGATTTAGATGGACTACAATATGCAGATGCGCTTTTCATTGCAGAGGATACAGTAAAAGGAATTGGCGCTCAGGATGCCGGGATGTCTCTTGCCTATTTGCAGACTAAGGTCGGCTATGAAGTGAACAAGGACGTTCCAAGGCTTTCTGGTGGCCCTTCGTCGGAGCCACTTTATAAGATGGGACAGGATTGGCTAGACGGTAAATAGTATGGATTGTAGGTGATTTTTGATGATTGTTGCATAGTCTGTGAATGGATTAAATTTTCGAATCAAAAGGAGTATAGCAATGAGTATTAATAAATTTTCGATTCATGTTCCTGAGTTAGTTATAAACGACCTGAAATCGCGAATTAGTAACACACGTTGGCCCGAGCCGATTTTTGGTTCGGAATGGGAATATGGAGCCAACATCAATTATATTCATGAACTATGTGAATATTGGGGAAAAGAATACAATTGGAGAAAACAAGAAAGTCTACTTAACTCGTTTCCTCAGTTTATGTGTAATATTGATGGCGTGGATATCCGGTTTTGGCATATCAAGGGAAGGGGCAAAAACCCATTTCCTCTTTTGTTAATACAGGTTGGCCTGGTTCAAGCTTTGAATTTTTTGATCTTATCAAACCGCTGACAGATCCGGAGTCATATGGTTTCGATCAAGCCGATTCATTTGATGTGATAATACCCGACATCCCAGGTTTTGGCTTTAGTGGAAAACCTACCGTTTCCGGTTGGGGTGCCGCAAGAGTTGCGAGGGCACTCGATATACTAATGACTGAAGAGCTTAGATATTCCCGCTATGGTGCACAGGGTGGAGATTGGGGCTCCATGATCTCAGCGCGATTAGGCGCGAACCATGCCGATCATGTATGTGCTATTCATATAAACTTTGCTTGTATACCGATACCGGCTCCCGAAGAGGAGGTTTCGATTTTATCCCAAGAGGATCAAGTGGCATTACGGGCCTCTTCTGATTTTGATCATAAAGAAGGTGCTTATCACCTTGTTCAGGAGACAAAACCAGATTCTCTTACAATCGGACAATCCGACTCTCCCGCGGGTATTGCTGCATGGATAATTGAGAAGTTTCGAACATGGAGCGATTGTGATGGAAACCTTGAGAAGAAATATTCAAAAGATCAGCTGCTTACAAACATAATGTTTTACTGGGTAAACAACAGTATTGCAAGTGCTGCCCGTCTATATTACGAATCTTATCAAGACCAGGAGACGCACTGGGGAGCGCCTAATCCAGTAATCAATACACCGACAGCGGTTGCTATTTTCCCGCATGATCCGTTTAATCGTCCTCGTGGCTGGGCAGAACAGCATTATAATATTGTACGATGGACCAATATGCCCAGTGGTGGACATTTCGCTGCCATGGAAGAACCGGAGTTACTTGTTGATGATATAAGAGAGTATTTTAGAAATTACAGGTCAGATGACTAATATGTATCCAAAATATATTCTCTGTTTCTGTGATGGTGTAAGTATGCTTTTCCTACGGAACTGAAAAATGCGCGTATTCAAAACCCCTTTGGGCAAGATCTGAACCTAAAGAAATAGAGCTTTCAAGAATTCTCCTGACGTAGCAAACTTTTATTACTGTTTCGCTGAAGGTATCGTTTGCAATAGGCACTAATGGTTCACCTCCTTGTATATTTTATAGTTCGCGTATTGTTTTTTGAATGATACAGTGGTTACTATAATATGCGAACCAATAGTATACCAAAGCAATGAACGGTAAATGGCGATCCCGCCAGAGAAATAAACGAGGTTCTGGAGGGACGATTTATCATGCCTGTCCCACCGTTCTAAGTTTTTAGGATTGGGGGATTTTTTATGCGCTGGTAGGCTCATTCCTCTTCGCTGCTTATTCTGAGCAGCGCATATTAGCCTATTAAGTATAGTGCATTCTTGACGTTATGCGGTCAAAAAATCGCCTTTTTTCTACAGGCTATTGTGGCTATAAATACGAAATAAATAGATGCGCACTCGATTTTCGGCTAATCCAGCCGATTTCGAGTGCGCTTTTGTATATATCAACGCGAAATTTCCCCGCTGTCGCAGTCCAACGCTCCAATCTGGTTTTCAACAAATTCAGATTGGAGAAAGGACAATGTTTGATAATACAAATCCATATACATTGAGCACTGAAGTGGTCGGAGGTATAACCCTCTACTACGTTTCCTTTAAGGATGGAAAAGCCATCATGTAGGAAACAGAAATATCACGTCCCGTCTATTTGGAGTTTTTACGCTCTATCAAGCATGAGCGCAATTTGCGCCGATGGGATGAAAGGCTCACGGAGCAATCAGAATTGACGGACGAAACACTCTACAATCGCGCGATTGCCCAGCCAAAGAGCCTTGAGGATAGCACGTTTGATAGCCTTCAAAACGAACAACTTAGACTGGCAATTCAATCTCTCCCTGATAACCAACGAAAGCGATTTGTTTTGCATCACGAATTTGGATTTACATATGAGCAAATCGCCGACCTTGAAGGGCGCAAAAGATCAGCAATCTGTGAGTCTGTTAAACGTGCAGAAGAAAAAGTTAGAGAAATCCTAAAAAAATTTATGGATTAACCCGTACAAAAGGCTTCTGAAAGTGGAAACAGGTGAGAGGGTAATTTCCCTCCCACCTGTTTTCTGCTATATGGCGGTGAATGGGATGCTCCTTGACAACTGAATACCCATTCATCAAACACATTCCCATTACCGTCGCCAGAATCGAAAGCCACGTTAGCGGTTGCGCCACGATGTCGCCACAGAAACACACAGGAAACAGGGTCACACATTTATTTTGCCTGATTGTCCGTTGTTCCGTGCGATGAGCGAGAAACCTCCGGCTATAAATATCGGGTTGCTCCCGGTACGGCCATTACTGGTAATGGAACTAATGATACTCCTGTCCGGCCATAAAGTCGAGCGTTGAAGCGGTGCAAGCCGTGAGCCGTCGCAACAAGTGGGGACAGCTCGGAGCGATCCTCGGAGGGGTGAGATTCCCGTGGTGCGGTTAGCAAGCCGCCGTTTGATGACTTCCCTATTGTTTTGGGGGTGTCGAGGACAAATACAAAATAATTCATATATCGCAAAGCGCGATTCTGACGAAAAAGGGCAGTAATGCCCATGTTGTTTTTACAATGATGTCAGGACTGCGCTTTGCTTACATAGGAGGTTGATCATATGGATAGAAGAATCAAACGAGGCGATATGTATTATGCCGTTTTGCCGCAGGGCGTCGGCTCGGAGCAAAGCGGCCTGCGCCCTGTGCTTATCGTTCAGAACGATACCGGCAACGTAAAGAGCGGCACAGTCATTATATCGCCTATCACAAGCAAAACCGAGCGTAAGTACATCATGCCTACACATTGCCGTATACAGGCCATGTATGGTCTTCACCGCGTTTCATATATCCTGCTGGAACAGTTACATACGATTGATAAATCACGGTTACAGTCGTATATCGGTACGCTGAATGAAAAACATTCACGC
>JAVBOF010000128.1:0-8508 GCA_031550915.1 Eubacteriales bacterium
AAGGTTGTTACAATCGTTGCGATGGACACTCACGCCCCTACCGCGCGTTATATAGCCGACTATGGTATCCCCGGGAACGGGGTTGCAGCAGCGCGCAAAGCGCACGAGCATATTCGCCTCGCCTTTCACTTTAACGCCGTGGGCTGTAGAGTATTTCAGCTTTTCTTCTTTCTGCTTAAGCGTATCCTTTATAGCTAGTTGATCGATATTGCGCGTGTCTTCGTCACGCTGCGACGCCTTATACATGTTTATCAGCCGCAGCAATATCTGATTCGTTGTCATGGCTCCGTATCCAACGGAAGCATACATATCCTCTATGCTTGGCAAGGTATATTTCTTAAAGATACTCTCCAGCCATTCAGGCTTCATAAGCTGCTGCAGTACGTAACCCTGCCGCTTGGCTTCCTTTTCGAGCATATCCTTGCCCTTTACTATATTTTCTTCCTTTAGTTCTTTCTTGAACCATTGACGTATTTTCGTCTTTGCTTGCGGCGTTTTGACAATCTTTATCCAGTCGCGGCTTGGTCCGCGTGAAGAGGAAGACGTGAGTATCTCGACGATATCACCAGTTTTGAGCTGGTAATCCAGCGGCACTATCCTGCCGTTGACCTTTGCGCCTATGCATTTATTGCCGATCGCGCTGTGTATCTGGTAGGCAAAATCAAGTGGCGTCGCCCCCTTGATAAGGTCCATAACATCGCCTTTTGGAGTGAATACAAATACATCATCGCTGAAGAAGTCTACCTTAATGCCCTCCATAAACTCCTTGGAGTCGCTGGTATCCTTCTGCCATTCCATTAGCTGCCTTAGCCATGTCAGCTTCTCATCAAACGGTGCGTCGGTATGGCCTTCCTTATACTTCCAATGCGCCGCTATGCCGTATTCCGCGGTTTGATGCATCTCTACGGTACGTATCTGTATCTCAAACGGCATCCCGCTTTTGCCGATAAGCGTTGTGTGCAGGCTTTGGTACATATTCGCCTTTGGAACGGCGATAAAATCCTTGAACCTGCCCGGCAGCGGTTTCCAAAGCGTATGCACTATGCCAAGAACTGCATAACAATCCTTTACCGAATCTACGATTACCCTTATGGCAGTAATATCATATATCTGACTAAGGGATTTGTTTTGCGCAACCATCTTGCGGTATATGCTGTATAAATGCTTATCCCTTCCGGCGATCTCCGATTTTATACCCAGTTCTCCGATTTTCTCTTCAAGAGTTATAATGATTTCTGAAAGGATCTTGTTTCTGTCATCCTTGTCGCTTTCTATGTTTCCGAGTATCTCGTTATATTTTTCAGGCTCCAGATACCGCAAAGAAAGGTCTTCAAGCTCTGCTTTCATTGCATACATACCAAGCCTGTGCGCCAGCGGTGCATATATTTCCAATGTTTCGGCCGCTTTCGATATCTGCTTGTCACGGTTTCTGTATTCGAGCGTCCGCATATTATGCAGCCTGTCCGCCAGCTTTATAAGTATAACGCGGATATCCTTGGCCATAGCCAGCAGCATCTTGCGCAGGCTTTCCGCTTGGGCTTCTTCCTTTGATTTATAATCCACCCTTGAAAGCTTGGTTACTCCGTCAACGAGAAGAGCTACCTCCGCGCCAAACAGCCTTTCTATTTGCTCCAGGGTGACGTCGGTATCCTCTATAACATCGTGAAGCAGCGCCGCCGTCAGCGTATCAAGATCCATGCCTAAATTCAGCAATATCTCAGCGGACGCGCAGGGGTGCACAAAGAATGGCTCACCGGATTTTCGTTTTTGGCCTTCATGGGCTTTTTCCGCAAAATCGTAAGCTTTTTTGAAATTTGATATGTCGCTGTTTGTAAAAGTTGCAGCGACTTTTTCTAGAATATCTGGCATTCGCTCTCCAATAGTCTATATTACATATAAAATAACAAATTACTATAGCCTGATAAACGACAGGCATTCATATGATGCGATCTGCTCCGCACCGTTTAGGTCCACAAGCTCCGCGGCAACGCATACGCAATCCACTATGCCACCCAGCTTTTCGACAAGCTTGCAAGCCGCGTTCACCGTTCCGCCGGTCGCAAGCAGATCATCTATGACGGCCACCCGCTGGCCTTCTTGTATGGCGTCCTTGTGCATCTGCAGCCAATTCACGCCATATTCCAGCCTGTAATCACATACCACGGTTTCGGCCGGAAGCTTGCCGGGCTTGCGGGCAGGTATGAATCCCTTCCCCAATTTTGCAGCTATAGCCGCGCCAAAGACGAATCCTCTTGCTTCGGGCGAGACGATAAGGTCTATTTCCCTCTTGCTTAGCGTTTCACACATATCATCCAGTAAAGCCCCAAACGCTTTCGGATCCTTCCAAAGCGTCGTCATATCCATAAAATGGATTCCTGTCTTTGGGAAATCCAAAACCTCACGGATCTTCGCTGCGTAATCCATTTTCCACCTCAAAACTACTTTTTGCAAGTTCAGTGATCCTGCAGTAACTACGGCTTTTTTCGAGTTTTGTTTTCTTACCGTCTTCCTTTATCGAGAGCCCCACTCCCCTGCCAACATCCGGCTCCGTCAAGCCAAGTTCAAAGAACACCCTGTAAGCTAAAATACTTTGCAAATGTGTACATTTTGCTCGTTTGGCTATATCCGCGAACATCGATTCTTCACTAAGATATCTGGCGTTGGATTTAGCCACACCTTTCATCACAAAAAATATCGAAAGTAGCTCCTCACGGCTTAGGTTTGCGCTTCTAGCCGCCGCGGAAACAAACCCGCCGGAACCTTCACACGAAACTATGAGTTCAGGCCCATGCTTTATCTTCCCGAACTCTGCCAATACTTCGTTTGGGGCGAAATCATATATCAAAAGCCTTTCATAATCTGTGAAGCGGTAAACATCCTCCACAGACGGCGCGATTACGATGCAATTATATCCCAAGCTGCTTGACGGAACGCCTTCACTTATATCAAAACGGTCCGCGAGTTTGTTTGCGTCCAACAGCTTCAAAAGCCTTTTTGCTCCTTCAAAGCTATATACAAGGACTGCCGTTCCGCAAATATCCCTTAATAAAGCCTGAACGGTCTTTCGCTCCAGTTCATCAACGGTATCCAGCAGCACAACGCCCTTTTCCTTTTTAAACCCTTCCATCGGGAAATTCTCAAGCAACACATTTGCAAAACGTTGAGAAAATCTGCTCAGAATGTTTTCGCTATCCCTGTATCCACTCTGCTTTATCCCTTTTATAACGCATTGCGGTTTTGTCATTCCGTTCCAATGGTTTATCTCCGGCGATACGATTATATCACAGGCCACCGGAACGAGCTTTAATAATTCGTTGCCCTTGCCAAAAGCAATACCGTCCATCATAGCCTTACCGCTGCGTATTCCTGTCTTTAAATGAGTTCCTTCTTTGCCGACGGCAGCGGGGTTTTCCAACCGGATATCCTTTATTAGAAAACTCGGCGTGGCATTTCCCATTCCAAAAGGTTTCAGCCTCTCCATATCCTCCAAAAAAGCCATATTGACCCTTTCGAGGCCAAGCTCCATATCATACTTCATAGTAGGTATGAATACGTCAGGCTGGTATTTTTCGCGAAGATATGTATTCAAAAGGTCCCTTAGGTTAGATATATTATCCCTAACGATGGTAAGGCCAGCCGCCTGTTCGTGCCCGCCAAAGCGCACATACAAACGGCTGAACTGATACAGCGCTTCAAAAAGATGCACACCGGTTATACTCCTGCCGGAACCTGTGCATATCTCACCATCTTGACAAAGCAATATCACCGGACGGTAGAATATCTCCGTAAGTTTGGAAGCAACGATACCTGCAACGCCATGATTCCATCCTTCGCTGCAAATTAGCAAAACCCTGTCCTTTATTATATTGCATTGCTTTGGAATCAGTTCCAAAGCCGATTGAAGCATCTCATTCTCAAGCTTTTGCCTGCGCTTATTGTCGCCGTCCAACTCTTCTGCAATCTTTGCAGCAACACCATCATCTTCTGCCATCAGCAATTCGACGGCTATGGTCGCATCCCCGAGCCTTCCCTTTGCGTTTACCCGCGGTGCCAGCATAAACGATACATGTCCGGAATCCAGTTTGCCCTTTATCCCCGACACCTTTGTCAGCGCTTTTATTCCCGGTCTTGCCTTTCTATTCATACTCTCAAGGCCCAGGTCTGCGAACAGCCTGTTTTCGTCGACCAAAGGCACAATATCTGCAATCGTCCCAAAAGCGATGATATCCAAATATGGTTCGATCGCCTCAAATCCGCCGAGAGCCATAAGTAATTTTGCCGCAACACCGACTCCTGCAAGCTTTTTGAACGGATATTCGCCAATCAATGGATTGACTATCGCTTCACATTCAGGCAGCTCTTCCAAACACTGGTGGTGATCCGTAATTATAATGGGTAAGCCTATCTCCTTTGCGTATTTTGCCTCCTCAATAGATGTTATCCCGCAATCCACGCTTATTATCAGGCCTGCGCCAAGGGCTTTTACATTGTCCAGCCCCTGCTTGGTCATGCCATATCCGTCCACATGCCGTGAAGGTATATAGAAACCCGCGTCCACGTCTCTCGCTCTGAAATAGGAGCATAGAAGCGCGCACGATGTCACTCCGTCCGCGTCGTAATCGCCGTATATGACGATCTTAGATTTTTTATTTATATGCGCCTCAATTACTTTGACCGCGCTGTCCATACCATGCATGAGCATAGGGTCATGTAAGTTTTTTATATCCGGTCTCAAAAACTGCGCAGCCTTTTGTTCGGTATCTATCCCTCTATAATAAAGCAATTCGCAAAGGGAGATATCTATTTCTGTGGCTTTATGGATCTTTTCTATCGAAGCTCTTGCCCGAGATGCATCTTCCGAGTTAAAGTTCTTGCTTCGTATGAACCTTTGCATTTGTGCCCCAATCATTTCCCTTTCAAAGGCAGATTTTATTTAACACCGGCCTGTGCGGCCAATAAAAATATCAATTTAATAATTATATTATCCGCGCGTATTATAGTCAATATAAGCGTTTGCAGCAAGAGCTGGATCAACTAAAAAAAGGCAAATAAAAAACCCTGCAAACTATTCGGCCTGCAGGGCTATATGCAATAAATTATTTCGCTGCGGCTTCCGCCTGAGCATAAACGCTTACCTGTTTGCGGTCTCGACCAAGGCGCTCGAAGCGTACTTTGCCGTCTACCAGCGAAAACAGGGTGTCATCAGAACCCCTGCCGACATTATTGCCGGGGTGGATCTTTGTGCCGCGCTGACGAACGAGTATGCTGCCGGCCAAAACATTTTGGCCGTCTGCGCGCTTAACGCCAAGGCGTTTTGATTCGCTGTCTCTTCCGTTTCGAGAGCTGCCAACACCCTTTTTATGTGCAAAAAGCTGTAAATTCATTTTAATCATGCTTTATTCCTCCATTTCCCGTATCCTGATATATTCAGGATACTCCTCTTCCAGGCTTTTTAAACCTGCCAGCATAGTCCGCAATACTATTTCAGTTTTTTCGTCCGGGTCGCTTACCCAAGCACTCAAAAACCCGTCTTCAACTATCGATTCAGTTTTTGTGCCAAGCACCTCTATAAGCCCGATCAAGGCCGTCTGCGCAATAGCGGAAACCCCTGCGCAAACTATATCACTGCCTTCTTCGGCATACCCTGAATGCCCCTGTACAGTATAGCCATGGATATAGCCATGCTTTTTTATATCGATCTCGATCATCCGATCGACATTATTTCCACCTTTGTATAAGGTTGGCGGTGACCCTGCTTTTTACGGACGTTCTTCTTTGGCTTGTATTTGAAAACGATTATCTTCTGCCCTTTTACGTCTCCAACAACCTTGCCCTTTACAACGGCACCATCAACCAAAGGCTTTCCAACCTGGGTCGCATCGCCGTCTATAGTTACCAGCACATCGAAGGATACTTCGTCGCCTTCCTTCGCATCGAGCTTCTCGATGTAGATAGTATCCCCTTCGGATACCTTGTATTGCTTTCCGCCGGTTTTAATTATTGCCTGCATAGAAAGCACCTCCTGTTTTATGTCTCGCCGGCAATAATGGCATGGACTTGATGAAAATCCAATTTTACAGCCATTGCCGAGCGGCTACCGAAATATTATATATATTAGCCAATGTATTGTCAATAGATATTTGCCCTTATGGAATTGCGGCCGTATCATTGGCGGTATAGCGTTTATCCGTCAGGTAATATCTACACGCTGGATATTTCCGAGATCCAGCTCCTGAATGCCCATTTCCCGCAAAACATATTTCTGTATCTTACCGCTGGCTGTCATTGGGAATTCATCTACAAACCTTATGTAGCGCGGTGTTTTGAACCGCGAGAGACCCTCTTTGACATATTTTATTATCTCTTCCTCGGAAACAGTGATCCCTTCCTTTAATATTATATATGCCATTATCTCTTCACCGTATTTTTCGTCAGGTACGCCAACCACCTGCACATCCCTCACCGCTGCATGCGTATAGAGAAATTCCTCTATTTCGCGCGGGTATATGTTCTCTCCCCCGCGTATTATCATGTCCTTCAACCTTCCGGTCACCCGGAAATACCCGTTCACATCCATAACGCCAAGATCCCCTGTATGCAGCCAGCCTTCCTTATCGATAGCCTGGTTCGTCGCTTCCGGCATCTTATAATAGCCCTTCATAACATTGTATCCGCGAGCGACTATCTCTCCGGTAGTCTCCGGTGGCATGTCTTCTCCGGTTTCCGGATCCACTATCTTCGCTTCCACATGCGGCAAAACCTTGCCGACGGTAGTAACACGCAACTCAATAGGATCGTCGGTCTTGGATTGTGTTATTCCGGGCGAGCTTTCAGTCTGGCCAAAAACAATCGTAATCTCCGACATATTCATATCATTTACAGCACGCTTCATAACTTCTATAGGGCAGAGCGAGCCTGCCATGATGCCGGTCCTCAGCGTGGAGTAATCAAATTTTTCAAAATCCGGATGCTCCATAATGGATATGAACATAGTTGGAACGCCATGCACCGCCGTGCACTTTTCCCAATCTATCGCTTCCATTACGCGAAGGGGATGGAACTGGTCCACCATTATCATCGACGTTCCCTTTGAAACGCATGTCATAACGCCCAATACGCAGCCAAAACAATGGAAAAGCGGCACCGGTATGCAAAGCCTGTCTTTTTCGGTAAACTTCATGCATTCCGCCATACTCATGCCGTTATTGGTCAAATTATAATGAGTAAGCATTACCCCTTTAGGAAATCCCGTCGTGCCGCTGGTATACATCATGGTTATAACGTCGTGCACATCCAGACTGGCTTCGATGTCTTCCAGTTCCTCTTGCCCGATCTCATCAGCCATGGCGTCAAGCTCACTCCAGTTAAACATACCCGCATGCTTTTCGTCTCCGATATAAATGACGTTTTTCAAGCATGGCAGCTTTTTGCTTTCCAATTCGCCCTTTTTGTTTTGCTCGAGCTCCGGGCATAGTTCTTTCAAATGCTCCAGATAATTACTGTCCTTATAGCCCTCGGTCAATATCAATGTCATGGAATCGCTCTGTTTCATAAGATATTCCAGCTCAAACTTCTTATAATTCGTATTGACCGTTACGATAGCGGCACCTATCTTCGCTGTTGCAAACTGTGTTATAAGCCATTCCGGACGGTTGTTCGCCCAAATGGCAACATGATCGCCCTTTTTTATACCCATTGCCAAAAAACCGCGTGCTGCCCTGTCACATATATCGCGGAACTGTGAGTAGGACCAGCGTATATTCCTGTGCGGATATACCACGGCATCCGTATCCGGGTATTCTTCCGCACGTTTGTTAAGCATATTCCCTATTGTGATATTGATAAGATCCTGCATTATTAATCCTCCTAAAAAAAAACCTCTCATCTCCATATACAGAGACGAAAGGATGCTTCCGCGGTACCACTCTGCTTGAGGCCAGGCCTCCAGCTTTTACGGGCACTATCATGCCCTGCCGTTTTAACGTACGACCACCGTCCCTGCCTACGTAATGATATTTCAGCGGGAAGCTCCGGAGCGAGATTCGTACCCGTTGACTATGTGCTTGCACCAAACGCACACTCTCTAAAAGACTCGCGATACTACTATTCTCCATCATTGCTAGATTATTATTATAGCATATAATACTATATTTCAAAGGCATATGTCAATAAAAACGAAAGAGTTTTCATAGCAGCAAAATCTTAATTTTCAATCATTTTTTACCAGTTACCCTAAGCTCCGGCAAACAGGTTTGCTGTCTTATGACCCAATTTGCTTTATTTGTTCCCTTGGTAATGCTATGGAGAATCTGCAAGTATATTAACTTCTGGATTATATCTATTGATAAATTCCAGTTTTGCTTCCGCAGAATATTTTAAGATGAAATCTGTTTTTGCCTGTGTATATCCATCTCTATCATGTTTGAAGTCCTTAGCGAGGCATAATTTTAGCTTTCCGTATTCCTTTGCCACATCTGGATGGATCATTAAAAAATCTCTAAAATATAA
>JAVBOF010000098.1:0-3171 GCA_031550915.1 Eubacteriales bacterium
TACTTTATTTAAAATAAATTCTTGAAATCTTTCAATGCTGGGGTTAGAATGGGGTTTAGACAATAATACTTTAGGAGTGAGCACATTGACTGCAATTACAAAAGAAATGACGATAGGAGATATCCTGGAGATAGATTCGGGTACAGCTTCGATTTTTTTGAGCTACGGGATGCATTGTCTGGGGTGTCCATCGGCCAGAATGGAAAGCATAGAAGAGGCCAGTGAAGTGCATGGTATAGACTCAACGGAGATCGTGAAGAAGCTTAACGATTATTTTCTAGAGAATGACGGTACGAAAAAAGTCGTTTTGAAATAACTTAGTGAGGTTGATAGCAATGAAATACGTATGTACTGTTTGTGGTTATGAATATGATCCGGCAGTTGAAGGCAAACCTTTCGAAGATCTTCCGGATGATTACGAGTGCCCGCTGTGTGGCGTTGGTAAGGATATGTTTGAACCGGCGTGATAATGGGGTAAGTATCGGGCAAGAGACGAGTTAGTCACTTGCCCTTATTTTTGTGTAAATGAGGTTTTGATATGAAGAAGATTTGTGATGGAGTATTTTTCACAGGTGTATCCAACCCGGAGTTGCGCGTGTTTGATGTTATAATGCGCACTGAATTTGGCACGACATATAATTCATACCTTGTTAAGGGAAACGAGAAGACCGCCGTTATCGATACCTGCAAAGACTGGCTGAATGAGAGCTATCTGGATAATATCAAAATGATATGCGACCCGGCATCAATAGATTATATAATTCATAACCATACTGAGCCGGATCATTCCGGTTCGTTGTTTAAGCTTTTGGAGCTTGCCCCGAATGCAGAGGTAATATGCTCTAAGCCCGCGGGCATGTTATTAAAAGAGCTGTTAAACAGGGATTTCAAATGCCGTACGGTTGGAAACGGCGAAACTATAGATTTGGGCGGAAAAACGCTTCGGTTTATCATGGCGCCGTTTTTGCATTGGCCGGACAGTATGTTCACCTATATAGAGGAGGACGCACTGCTGTGCTCCTGCGATGTATTCGGAGCACATCACTGCATATCCGGACTGGAAAGGCCGGTTGACAAGAACGAGCTTGCAATAGCACGTAAGTATTATTTTGATATGATCTTCGGGCCTTTCAAGAACTATGTACTTGATGCTCTGGAGAGCATAAAGGGCATGGATATCAAAGGAATAATGCCGTCGCACGGCCCATTGTATCTAGATGATACGCAAGAGATCATAGATATGTACAGGGAATGGGCATCGGACATAAATAAAAAGAACAATCCAAAGAAGGTTTTTGTCGGCTATGTGACCTGCTATGGATTCACACGCGCACTGGCAAGCGAAATATCCCAGGCCTTGCGCGATAACGGGCTGATAGTGGATGTTTTCGATATATCTAAGCCGGAGGGCGCCGCTGCCGCCCAAAGAATAAATGAATACGACGCTATACTGTTTGGATGCCCAACAGTCAACCGCGATGCACTTCCGCCTGTATGGAACGCTATAAATGGCATAAGCGCCTATCTTTCTAAAGGAAAGCCGTGCGGTGTGTTCGGCTCTTATGGCTGGAGCGGAGAATCGAACAAGCTTCTAGCGCAAAGACTTGAAGGCCTTGGTTTAAAAATTGGCTTAAGTTTCAATACAAAGCTATTGCCCAGCAAAGAAGCTAAAAAACAGGCATACGACGTGGCTTTTGAATTTGGAAAGACCATTTGACCGATTATTATGCGGGAAAGAAGGATTGTTTATGAAAGGGTTTAATGGTTTTCCACAGGATGCACCACTGTTTTTTATTGAACTGGCGTTAAACAATAATAAAGAATTCTTTGAAGCCAACCGGTATAGATGGGAGAAGAACGTTAGGGATCCCATGAGAGCACTGGTTGCGGCGCTGGCGGATACTGTACTGGATATAGATCCTACACTGAATGTCAATCCTATATCGGCAGTAAGCAGGCTGCGCAGGGACACGCGTTTTTCAAAGGATAAGACGCCATACCGGGACCATATATGGTATGTTTTTAAGCGGAGCGGCGAGGATATATCACAAGCCTTCTGTTTCTTTATGGAGTTTGGCAGCAGCAAGTTTTCACACGGTCTCGGCATGTATGAAGGGAATAAACCTATGATGGACGGTTTTCGGAACAGGATATTGGCGAAGAAAGCCGAATTTATCGAGATATCCGATAAGGCCCAAAGGAGTTTTCCAATATATGGAGAAGACTATAAACGGGAACCATATAAGGATGTTGACGAGAAACTAAAACCATGGCTCAATAAGAAATACTTTGGGTTGATACGATATGAGAGCGATTTGAATATAATATTCAAACCGTCGCTAGTGGAAATGCTGTCTGACGGAATGAAGCAGCTAAAGCCTATTTATAAGTTCTTGATGGATTCACCAAATATCGATTAAAGGCTCGATTTGTTTGTAGATGTCGTCGGTCATACCGTTGATGCCTTTCAATTGCGCTATATTCGCTATCAATGCATTACCGCGTGATTCGATTATTTCATCTGCAATATCTTCCGTGATGCCGGGTAAAGAGAGTATCTCCTCCTTTGTAGCAAGGTTGATATTCAGCTTATCCGGCTCGCTGGTACCTTCTACATCTATAAAGCCGTTATCCGGCAAATTATCATATAGTCTCTTTATTTCGACGTTTTGACCGTCCTTCAACACGGAGGACGGATTTACTTTATCCAGATATGCCCTTTGGGTAAAACCACCTGCTACGGTAATGAGATCCTGAAGGGTGCTTCCCTTGGGCAAAGAATATGAACCAGGGTATAGAATTTCTCCGATAATGCGCACCTCTATCTGTGGTTGCGGCTTCGGAGCCGTGGTTTTTTTCGCCGGACTTTGTGAAGCGATTGCATATGAAAGCACCGGTTCTTGTCCATCCTTTTTTGTCATACCGGTTTTCAACGCAAAAAAACCTATTACAAAAGCCAATATAATCAGCAATGCGGCTGGTATGTATTTCTTAGCTTTCTCCATATATCACCGTTTATCTATTGACCAGATTCAAAACTCCGGTACGTGCGCGTTCCTCCGAAAAATATTCGCGGACATACGCGTCATATTTACATATTGTCTGCAATATCGTCTCGTTTGAACTATACAGCCTCCGCACCTCATCAGCAAAGCTTTTGGCGTCGTCCAT
>JAVBOF010000083.1:0-17692 GCA_031550915.1 Eubacteriales bacterium
AGTACCTGTATTCTGTCGGATATTTCGAATATTTCATTCATCCTGTGCGAAATATAGATGACCGATATCCCTTTTGCCGAAAGCTCACGTATCAGCTTAAATAGGGTTGCCACCTCCGCCTCATTCAAGGCGGAGGTTGGCTCATCCATCACCAAAACCTTGCTGCTTTTCTTTGAAAGCATCTTTGCGATTTCAATCATCTGCTTTTGCGCAACGGATAACAACGCGACTTCTTTCATTGGATTTACGTCCAAACCTACCATTTCAAGCAGATGGGCGGTGTCTTCCTTTAGTTTCTTATAATCGACATAGGAAAGCTTTTTTACCGGAAGATTCCCAAGGAATATGTTTTCCGCGATGCTCAAGTCGTCAAGGTAGCTTAGCTCCTGATGCATTACAGATATCCCCTTTTCGATCATCTCTGCAGGCGAAGCGCTTGAAACCTTCTCACCTTCGAGTATGATATCCCCTGAATCTGCGGGCTGGGCTCCTCCGAGTATTTTTATCAAGGTCGATTTCCCCGCGCCATTTTCGCCTAGTAGCGCAAGCACTTCCCCCCGTTTTAATGTGAGGCTGACATCGTCCAGGGCAATGACGCCCGGAAAAGCTTTCGTTATGTTATTCATCTGCAAAACAACATCCATTCAGACACCTCCGATCTGCCGGTTTTTATGGTTGATTATTTATTTGGGTTCGGATAAAAGTCTTTGATATTGGTCCTGTCTACAAATTTGATCTGTGCTGGTTGTATTAAATTGATCTTCTTACCATCTATAACCGCCTGAACCATCGGTACCAACACCGCGCCATAGTTTTCTGGGAAGAACGCCGTGGAACCCATCCAGCAATTATCATCCTTATATAGGTTTGATATGCCCATATCGGTGAGATCGACGCTTACGATAAGGCTATCGGATACACGGTTCGATGTTTCAACTGCGGCAAGCAAACCCTGGGCAGATCCTTCGTTGCAGCCGACAAACAGGATATGCTTTGCGTCGGGATGCGCCGTTAAAAAGTCGGTTCCCTTTTGCTTGCAAACTACTGTTGAATCGGACGTCTGCGGATCTATATAGATTATCTTATCATCGGGGATATCTATTCCGTCTTCCCTTAGCGCGTCAACTACTTTTGCAACGCGCGGGCGTACCCCGTCGCCCCATGCTTCAACATAAGTAAGCACAAGGAAATCCAACTGCCCGCCCCATTTTTCCTTGATGTACTTTGCCGCGGAATGGCCAGTCGTCAGGCCGACGCCATCGTTATCAACGCCCATATAATAGGTTCCCTCGGTTTCGACGGGGATATCGCTGATGATGCAGGGAATACTGTTTTCTTTGCATTTTTGTGCCACGGCTTCACAAGCCGAAAGATCCCAGCTTACGTCTATAATAACATTTGCGCCCTGGGTCAGGAAGCTATCGACATTCTTTATTGCCGTTGACGCGTCGCCGCCTGTATCCGCGCGAAGTACTTTCATGCCTGCCGCTTCTGCCCTTGATATCAAACCCTTTGTAAGCTCTTTTGAGAAATCGGATGTATCGCCAAAAGCGTTATATCCAATCACTATTTGTTTGCCATCAGGCGTTTTGCCTGTCAAATCGATACCATCAAGGTCGGGGTTCGAATTTTCTACCGATGATGGCGATGCCGGCGCTTCAGTGGCTGGGGAGGCAGGCGCTTCCGAGGCCGGGGCTTCGGAGGCAGGGGCTTCTGCAACTACCGATTCCGAAGCCGGGGCGCTTGAATTGTTATCGGGTGCCGGGGCCTCTGCTTGCTCGGCAGGACCCTTTGTAGAACACCCGGATATGGCGATCATTGCACAAAGAACTACTACTACGACCGTATATATGGCTCTTTTCTTCATGAGAATTCTTTCCTCCTGTTAATATTCAAGACTTTAAATTGTGCCGGACAACTTATGGTAAATCATGTTTCTCCATATCCCCTCCTTAAAAAGGCAAATTTACTAAAACGTTTTTCTTATCAATAAAATCATTTACTTTTAACTATAAACCCGTCACTCAAATGTACCCGTTTCAAAGAATTCATCCGGTGATTCCCCAGTCCGTACGAATGATTGCAAGCCATTTATCAATGCAAGTTCATCGCCGGTCAGTTCAAAATCGAAGATATCCATATTTTCTACCATGCGTTCGCGGTTTACAGTCTTTGGCACGGTGCGGATACCACGCTGGTAATGCCAGCGCAGCGTTATCTGAACATTGGTTTTGCCATATTTTTTTGCAATAGCATTAATCGGTTCTTTATCCAACTTTCCCCATACTATCGGCCGCCATGCTTCAACCTGGATACCAGTACTTTGGCAAAAGGCAATCAAATCGTTTGGCTGGAACATCGGATGCATTTCGATCTGGTTTACCATAGGCTTGATAGTAGCGACCTCCAACAGCCTTTTTAATACCGGTTTTGTAAAATTGCATACTCCGATCGTTTTTATGAGTCCTTCGGAATGCAATTTTTCGAACGCCCGCCATGTCGGAATATAACTCTCCTCCATTCCCGGCCAATGGATGAGGTATTCATCGATATAGTCTAGTCCAAGCCTTTTCCGGGATTCATCAAATGCTCTTAGGGTTTCCTCGAAACCATGCGAATCATTCCATAGTTTTGTGGTTATCCTAAGCTCTCTTCGTGCTTTTCCGCATTCGCGTATCCCCCTGCCGACGCCCTCTTCATTAAGGTATATCATCGCGGTATCTATGCTTGTATAGCCGACTGCAACGGCGTCGCAAATACTTTTCGCAACCTCATCCCCATTTTTTGCCAAAAAAGTCCCTAGGCCTAAAGCGGGTACTTCGCTGCCGTCATAAAGTGTAAAATTTGGTATCATATTTTTTCTCCTTCTTTTCTATAGACGATTTATCGCGGTCATTCCGATATCAAATTCACCACCTTTATTTCATCCTGTTACCGAAACTGTCAGTTTGATGCCTGTTTCGCCTGATGCACCGGAGGATCCATAAATGTAAGCAATTCAGACCCGCATAACCGCTCTCGATACATTCTCAAAACCCTAATTATCCATTCAAAACGTTGATTTTTGCATATCCCGGAAAGTAGATATATGGGAATCAAGAAAAACGATTAACTTCATAACGAAACCTCTTGATAAGCGATAATTGGTATATTTAGTAAACTTATTTGATTTCTTTTACTGATTTTCTTATGACAAGTTCAGGAGAAAGTATGATTTTATCCTTTTCCGGCTCTTCTCCATTGATTTTTTTGATCAAGAGTTCGGCAGCAAAATAGCCCATATTTTTTAAGGATACATGAACGCTGGTAAGTGGAGGTGTCATCCTTTTGGCAATCCAGGTATCATTAAAGCTGATGATGGAGATGTCGTCTGGTACCCGTATCCCCGATTCCGCAGCTGCCGCAAGGGCGCCGACCGCTAGGCTGTCATTTGAAGCAAATACCGCCGTAGGCCTATCTGAAAGAGAGATGAGCTTTTTCATCGCCTCATATCCGTTGCTTTCTTCAAAGCCCGCCTCGACGATATACTCAGGCGGTATGCTTATTCCTGCGCGGTTTAAACTCATGCGGTATCCGCGTAGCCTCTCTAAGCCTGTATCGGTGTATAAGAGCCCTGCTATTATGGCTATTTTTTTATGTCCTTTTTCTATCAGATGTTCCATAGCCAGACAGGTGCCCTTAAAATCATCCGCGCCGACAAAAGAATGCTTTGCATCCTTTGTATTTCTGTTTATAAGCACAAACGGTATCCTGTGCTGGTTTACGATATCGATCGTTTTATCTTCGATGTAGATGGATGCTATCAGCAGGCCATCGGTCTGTTTCTGTACAGCCAGCTCAATATATTCCAATTCCTTGTCGGGATCTTCATCTGTACTACAAAGAAAAAGGCTGTAGCCTTGTTCGGACGCCGAAAGCTGCGCCCCTTTAATAACCTCCGGCCAGAATTGGTTGGCAATATCCGGTATCAGCATTGCTATCGTCTTGGTATGTTTTACACGCAGGCTTCTGGCTATGGCGTTCGGCTTATAATTGAGTTTTTCTATCACGCTTATAACCCGTTCCCTCGTGGAATCCCTGACCGATAAGCTTTCGTCATTGTTTATTATTCTCGATACGACAGACGGGGTGACTCCCGCCTCTTTCGCAACTTGCTTTATTGTTACTTTCATATGCTATACCATAAGAATACAAATTTATATAATGCTAAATTTAATAAAACGATTTTCTAAATTTCTATATTCGACATGTTTTGTAGTTTTCCTGCCGGAATACCTGCAATTAAAAAATTTTTTGCTACTATTCTTCCGAATATTGAATATGCTTCAAATTACATATAGATTTGGGTTGCAATTCTAGTTCTCCCAACCTCACCCTGTCGCCCGAATAGCTTCAAGAGGGCTCATTTTTGTAGCCTTGTACGCGGGGATAGATGCCGGATATTATGCCTACGACTATCTCGATGCCCGCCGCCGCAAGCGCGAGCCAAAGAGGGATATGCATCTGCACGCCCTCGCCGAAATATATACCGAATATAAACGATTTCCCATGCAGTTGCGAGGTTTGCGATATACATCTACCGGTCGTCAAGCTGCATGAACGCGCTGAAAGTCTTCGGGTTCACTAAAAACCCGTATAGAAGTGGTGCGGCTTTTGGTGTCCGAACAAGGCTACAGCCTTTTTCTTTGTAGCACAAGCGTAGATCAATGTACATTCTCTCATACTCTGCTTTTGTAGTTTTCTAAACATCATATTAATTTTCATTACAAAAAACTTCTTCAATAATGTTTGATAACTGGTCTTGTGAAAATTTTATGGAGTTATATTTATAATAGATATTTTTTATGCGTTCGGTGAATCTTTATTCGATTGAAATTTGATCAGGATGTTTTTGATCTCTATATCTTCATTAAAACTAGACGGGAAGCTATTTATGTCTTAATACTCTTTCGCCAAACTCGAATCTGCAATTACGCTATAATTCTTATTAATAACAGAATTAACTGATGGCGTTTTTTGGCAGGCTACAAGGGCAAATATACAAACAATAATTATATATACTAACCTCTTTTCATATTCGCAACCCATTGTATATATTATAAATCAATTCGCTAGTCACCCTTGTAAAGCTTTGGAAAATTTTTTGTTAATAACCTAACTTCTATCGATGATGCTGCCGTCTATGGCGTTGATGGTAAGGAAATTATATGTAATGAATCTATTCTTATATTGTTTATCTGGATATTGCACAGATAATGAATCTCTTGGTTAATAATGGTTTACTACCTATTCTTGCAGTTCAACTTGTTTTTAAGTAAAAGAACTATTTTGTTTCATCTAATATTTCTGACTCAAAATCATATTGTTCTTCTCCCTCGCTCCATTTAAGCAAAATCTTAAATTTCTTTCCATAAATATTTATATCATTAGGATTAGTGCCACTTTGTCTTAAATGTTCCTCGCTTGCTAGTAATTTTGTTACAATATAGTTACCTCCAAAACTTTCAGAATCGGCAACATTTTTTGCATTTTTTGCTGCAATATCAATCTTGCCCATAGGAGGCTGCACGGTACCCGCTGCTAATAATTTTTCCAGTGCTTCATCAAACAATAATTGAGGTTCAAAATCCTTAATGGTTGATTCTGTTTTATTTTCCACACTGTAGCGATATTCTATCCGCTTACCCTCATTGTCCTTGTATATTCTTATTGGGTAAGTCGTAATTATAAAATTCGCGCTTACGTCATCGTGCTTTACACCGTCTATCATTTTGAATTCATCACTAGGCTCAAGAGTAGTTGTTTCCGGAATATTTCCATCCAAATCATCAGTTCTTTTTTGAGTGTTCATACATCCAGTCGTTGAGAAAATAATAAAGATTAAAAATATAACAATAAAATTCTTTGGTAACATAATCTTAACTCCTTTCAAGTATAAGGGCGCTATTTAGCGCCCTTATCTCACCAGCCGTACTCAATATACTGATCACCAGCCAATAGCCTTGTTTCTGCCTGACTTATCAACCATGATGCATTATAACCATAATGAGTCGAAGGTTGTGATTTTGCAGGGGCGCTCAGATAGTCTTTCGTACTTGTGGTCCAAAGCCCGCTAGAATTTTTTTTAGCCCCAAGAATATGTTTGTATGTGTCTCTTTTACCCACTTTATATGTGAGATGAAAATACTTGTCCGAATTTGGATCTGACGACCATCTTGCTTCGCCATTCTTATAATAGTACTTATAAGAAATGTATGTTATACTTTTTACCTCCGTATTTCCTGATGCTACCAACCCGACTGCTGACAATATTGTCCCAACAGTCATAGCGGGAATACCAGAAGCAAATGACAAAGCAATACCAGCGATTGACACATATGCTCCAACTTTGGAGGATTGTTGAATTATCCCGTTACTCGATGATTCAGTTAGTCTTAATCTGCCAATTGGATAGCCAACCCCATATGAGTTGGTTGAGAATCCACTTATATTTTCTTTTGAGATTATTCCAGTTGTCACCTCTGGCAGTACAATGGCCTGCTCCTCAGACGAAATAACTTTTCGTGGTGTAATTATTTCTTTATGAGGAATTATTGTTTTTTGCAATCCTTGTTGTTGAAGATCAATTATTGAATCTTCTTCATTTGGATTAATCAGCTTCTTTGAATCCGCAAACGCCGTACTTCCCAAGCTAAACACAACTACCAGCGCTAAAGCAAGCGCTAAAATTCTCTTTTTAGACATTATATTTCCTCCTAAATCATTTCACATTGCTATCGCAATGTTTAGGCAGTATAATGTTCTTGTCCTTACTTAACCTCTCTGCTGGTTTTCCAGCAGGCGTGCCAACGCTGGTTTTGTAAGGACTCTTTTGTTACAAATTGCATACAATCATACGCATCAACTCCTACAATAATAATTACGGTATAGAGCGTGGCATCAATTGCCTTTCAGTACTAGTAGCAAAATATACTCGGAAATTTAAAATTAAATAATGCGAACTTACTAGATTTGATTGATTCTTTCTCTATTATATATAACTTCTGTAAGCCGCAAAATGTTACAGAAATTCGAAAATTTTTTATTATAACAGAAGAAGTTCATCGGCATGGGCTATCTTCCGTTTTGTCTCAAACCCTGCAAAATAGAAAGAGGTCAGGCTCTCCGCCAGATATCCCATATACCTTGGTGTTGGTTCAGCCGTCCATCTGCCCACCCGCTCCTCAATAGCAAAAAGCAATTCGAAAAGCCATGCGCAGAAAGTATCCAGCACGTCCCAGCGCAACACCCATATATTGTGGGGATAAAAGACCTGTCTTGAAAAGAAATCTTTTGCTTCATCCAAATGTCCCGCATCCATCAAAACGGCCATCGTTTCCTTCCAATAGCCTTCCCCCACATAACGCCTGTGGTGCGCTCCCGCATTGGGATACACCAAGGCAGGTACAGGCAAAACGGCATCATATAGAGTGAAGACAGAGCCAAGATCATCTGGCAGCGCAAGATGCCTGCGGTAGTGAAAAAGGCCTGCCCAAGCAGATTTTGTATTTTTCCATATCCACCAAGTGGCTGTCAGTTCGCTGTACCATGGGTTTTTACTGGAGATGTTGTCCCCTGTATCATCGAAGACCGTTCCGAGGCGGTTTTTTGAAAGGGCTGCCCCTGTCTGGATAGCCGGCCATTTTGTGCCTTTATTACCCAATTCCAAATCTGCACTGTTGCAGATCGCCCAAATGTCGGGTAGAGGCACGGAATGGCATACTTCTCCATCCAGACGTGCGTAATCAGACAAAAGTCCGGATACCCTCCAAAAGCCGTCCATTATCTGATGATACAAAACGAGGGTAATATTTATTGCATTGTGGAAACCGGCGGTATTTAAGCTTTTTGATATAGCTTCATGGTGATAATCCGGTGTAGCTATCAGTATAAGCGTATCCTTACCGATATTGGTCGCAGCCAGCTCTTCCACATCGATCCCGTCGATCGCATTGGGATTATCCACTTTGCTGCTTACCAAAAAACAGGAGGGCCGTTTGCCCGTGGCCAGGAGCAACGCGCGGTAAAGGCCGTAGCCGTAGATACCCGCTCCAAAGCAGGCATATTCTTTTGCATGTATGATGCGCTCCAGCAAATCCGCAGGTTTCATAAAAGCTCTCCTTTCAGGCGGTTTGCCAGAGTTAGTGCGCTTTCCACAACCTGATCCATGTTGTAATATTTGAATTCCGCCAGCCTTCCGCAAAGGTAGAGCTCGTTTACTGTGTCGGCGATATCCGTATATTGCCGATACAGGAGCGCGCTTCCTTCGCTTAAAATCGGATAATAGGGCTCCAGCCCTTTATATGGAGCATATTCCAACGGATATTCCACGGCAATTGTAGTCACTCCCTCAACGTGATGATGAGTCAGAAATTTATGCTCTGTTATCCTTGTAAAGCCTTCAGCCTGAGGATATTGGGTCACGGGGGCGGGCATAGAGCATTCAACATCCCGCGTTTCCCATTGGAAGCGCAAAGACCGGTAAGGCAAGAAGGCGAGCTGCCCGGCTGGTTGAAAAACCCGGTTTACAAGTTCATCTATAGCACCTGTATATACGATTGGCAATTTGCAGTCTTGAAATGTAAGCTGTTTGCCAGTCAAATGCAGGCGGTCCAACGCGTCGACGTTGCACTGCACTGTTATACGGGGGTGATCGAGCATACGGTTGAAGAAATCGGTATAACTATCCTTGGGTACGCATTGCCAATAGTCATCAAAATAACCTTTGCCGTAGGACATACGCACGGGTACGCGCTTAAGTATGGAAACATCGATCTCGTCTGGCGCAAGGCCCCATTGCTTGGTGGTATACGGACGGTAATTATTCTCGAAAAGAAAGCCGGCAAAGGAGCGGATATAGATGTTTTCACTTTCCAACAGTCTTGTGATCGGAACCAGTTCCAGCCCCGGATAATATGACTGTAAGGCGGTCTTGATCGCCTCAGCCTCCCGAGCCGGAAAAAAGTCGTCTACCGTTTGGAAATTGAAAGGCGAAGGGGTGCTTTTGCCGTTTATAACTGCAGCGCACTCCAGACGGTAATCCTGCCAGTTGCCAAATCTGCAGATGTAATCATACAGCTCTTTTTTGGCGGTATGAAATGTATGGGGCCCGTAGCGGTGTAGCAAAATGCCATTCTTATCACGTTCGTCGTACATATTGCCTCCGATGACTGGCCTACGCTCCTGTATAAGCACCCGCATACCTGCCTCGGCAAGCTCGCGGGCCGCTATACTGCCTGCAAAGCCAGCCCCCACCACCAGAAGATCATATTTCATGCTTCCTCCCCTATAAACCGCCATATGTTGCGGTAAATGCCTTAAAGCTTTGGAGATTCCTATCTTTTTGCGAGAGTATTATCTCCTCAACTTCATTCACCGGCCATGGGATAGCTAAATCAGGATCGTCCCAGAATATCCCGTCGTCAAATTCGCCATAAAAAACTTCATCACACTTATACGATACTACTGAGGGTTCCAGCACCAGATAACCATGAGCGCATGTACCGGGTATAAGCAATGCTCTGCTGCGGTTTATCAGGTCTTTATCTTCGCCGCACAGCTCAAAGCTCTGCCATTTGCCATAGGTTGAAGATCCCTTCCGTAGGTCTAATACGACGTCGAATATGCGGCCGGAAACGCAGCGAACCAGCTTGGCCTGGGTTTTTTCCCTTTGGAAATGCATGGCCCGTATCACTCCCTTTTGGGAATAGGTATAGAAAACCTCTTTTAGCGGATGGCGAACGTGGGCCTGATTCAATATATCAACTGAATAATCTTTTACAAAGGATCCCCGCTCGTCTTCTGCCCGAAAGGTATCTATCAAAAGCAGGCCGTCTATTTCTGTATTATAAAATGAAAATTGCCGCATCATTTATCCTCCTGTTCCATAAGCCAGCTCATGGTGCGTCTGATACCTTCGGCAAATGATAGCCTAGGGACAAAGCCGGTATCTTCCATCAGGGGCGTACAATCGAATGCAGACAACGGAATATTGATGCCGGTAAACGGTACCTCGCCAAAGCCAAGCCTTGATCCTTTGCTTACGCTGTCCGCCAGCTCTACGATGAATTCCTTAAGAGGTTTTGCCCCGCCGCTGCTGATAACATAGGTACAGAAAGGTCGCCCTTTTTCCCCCAGCAGATAGAAAGCCAGCGCAACATCGTCCACATATACAAAATCATAGTTTTGGGTGGCTGCGGTAAACTCCAATGGCTCGCTCCGTATGATCTTACGCAAAGTCGTATTGATAAACCTTGGCGATACCTCTCCCGCACCGTAGGCGTTAGTGATACGCGCCCACACAAGGTCAATATCTATTGCTGCTGCCACGCTCTCGCATATTGTATGAGCCGCAAGCTTGCCACTGCCGTAAATATACGCGGGGCCCGGGCGGGTCCCCCTTGAATCCATTGCGGCAAGTATCTCCGTTTCCATTATGCTGCCTGCGCCAACAAAGCGTGTACAGCCCAGCTTTTTCGCAAAACGCAGGCATCCGGCGGTTTGGACAGCGTTTGCCAATTGGATGGCTTCATCCGTCCGTTCAGGTCCGGCGGAACCGCGCCATGCAAAGTGGTAGAATGTATCGGCCCCGGACATAGCCGGATGCTGTTCCAGAGCCCATATGTTTTGTATATCCGCTTCTACCCATACAGCGCCCGGATTATCATATTTTTCTGGAAGCCTGATATCTATTGCGGTCACCTCAATATTGTGTGCCAGAAGCTCTTTGACCACAGCCCTTCCCACAAATCCGCCCGCGCCGGTAATAATTGCTTTTTTCATGGATCAGCCCTCCAGATACTCTTCCGTTTGAGCACTCATTATTGCCGCGATATCCCTGCCGCTAAGCCACGCTTTGCTCCATTCCACTGTCTTTTCCACCGCTGTGGCGGCATTCCAGCGAGGATACCATCCAAACTTGTCCTTTGCTTTTGCGCAATCCAGCATCAAAAGTCCCGCCTCATGCGGCGCACCGTCCTGCGCCCTGGCTTGCCATGACGCGCCGCTTCCCCATGCAGAGCAAAAGATATCAGCGAGCTCCCCCGTGGTTATGCAATCCTCTTTTTCGGGACCAATGTTGTAGCTGCCCGCAAGGGTTGTATCCCCCGCCTGTTTTACGGCTATGAGTAAATATGCAAAAAGCGGTTCCAGTACATGTTGGTATGGCCGAACCGAATTTGGATTGCGGAGGTAAATAGGAGTCCCAGACTCCATCGCACGTATACAGTCGGGGAGAATGCGGTCTACGGCAAAATCGCCGCCGCCTATCACGTTTCCCGCTCTGCATGTGCTGATTGGAATGGAATTGTAAAAAAAGCTTTGCCGGTACGAATTAGTAACAAGCTCGGAACAGGACTTGGAGGCTGAATACGGATCCATTCCGCCGAGAGCGTCAGTTTCACGATAGCCCATAGGCCTTTCTAAATTCCTGTATACCTTGTCTGTGGTGACGTTAACGGCGGAGGCCACGCTATCGCATGAACGCAGCGCCTCAAGGAAGTGTACGGTACCCATGACGTTGATGGCGAAGGTTTCCAGAGGATGGGCGTAACTATAGCGTACCAAAGGCTGCGCCGCCATATGGATTGCTATATTTGGTTTATGGACGGCAAAGGCCTCTCCAAGCGCGTCTAAATCCCTTACATCCGCCAAGATGGTCTCTTTGTTTAACGATGCTATCCCTGCAAGCTCAAACAAGCTGGGATTGGTGGGCGGCTCCAGCGAATACCCTACAACATGCGCCCCAAGCTTATGCAATATATAACACAGCCATGCGCCTTTGAAACCCGTGCAGCCTGTAACAAGCACGGTTTTGTTTGTATAAAAACTCAGATCCATCAATTGTCCCACACCTTCCATGGAGCGCTATTAGCCGCCAAAAGCGTCTCCAGATAGGTTTTATCCCGCAGGGTATCCATACATTGCCAAAAGCCGTAATGCATATATGCGTCCAGTTGCCCTTCCCGTGATAGGCGCTCAAAAGGTTCCCGCTCTAAGGTCGTTGCGTCCCCGTCAATATAATCGAATACCTGCGGCTCAAATATCATAAAGCCCCCGTTGATCCAGCCGCCGTCCTCTTTGTTCTTTTCCGCAAAATGGCTGATATTGTTGTTGTGGTCTATTTCCATAACGCCGAACCTTCCTCCCGGCTGCACCGCTGTCAGGGTTGCCAATTTACCTCCCCTTTTATGGAATGCCTCAAGCTCTCTAAGGTCGATATCGCTTACCCCGTCGCCATAGGTCATCATAAACGGAGCGTCCTCCACATATTTCTGTATGCGCTTGATTCGTCCGCCGGTCATCGTATGCAGGCCGGTATCAACCAATGTTACTTTCCAAGGTTCCGCCACGTTGCTGTGTACTGTCATCGCATTGCCCGTAGAAAAATCGAAGGTAACATCCGAACGGTGCAGGTAGTAGTTGGCAAAATACTCTTTTATGATATGTGCCTGGTAACCGCAGCAGATGATAAATTCATTATAGCCCCAGTAGGAATAGCCCTTCATAATATGCCACAATATGGGCTGGCTGCCGATTTCGATCATTGGTTTTGGTCTTAAATGGCTCTCTTCGGAAATACGTGTACCAAGGCCTCCCGCCAAAATAACTACTTTCATATAATGCCCTACCTCCAATAATAGCTGTACATTTTTTGTACGGTAGTAAATAACGTATGATTTTACTTAAACGAGAAACTGGTGATCCACCATTGCCATTTTTGCAGTATCTTTGTTTTTGCATATGTAAACGCTGAGAAGTATCTCCGCCATATAGCCAAGGTAGCGCTGGCTTTCGATCCCCTGTGCAACGCAAATCTCCTCCGCAGCGTCCAGGATCGGGAAAAGCCATGAACAATACTTGTCCAGCCATTCCCGTTTACCAATAAACATATTACACGCATGGAACACGCAATTATGCGTCACAGCTTCAAAAGAGGCTCTGTAACTTGGCTGCACGCTCTCAATGACACCTTGAAGCGTTATGAGATGTTTCTCCGAGAGAAATCCATACGCGTCAAACTGAGTCCAGTTATCAGGTACGAATACTGTCGGCGTGCTTACTAAAAGGTCCAGATCCAGAGCCATAAATTTTATATAATCCTCTCTCTTCAAGACAAATCTGCGGCGGTAATGGCAAAGCCCTATGTATGGTTCGTTTACGTTCTTCCATATCCAATAGAGCGCGGATACCTCACCGTATTTCGGGTTCTTCCCCGAGCGGTTGTCGAGCGTATCGTCGGTAACGTCTGTCAATTTATTCTTTGCCGCCAGAGCGCCGGTTTGTATCGGAGTCAACAGAGGGGATGGATCATACTTATAATAAAATGCGGCGTCCTGTTCGTTTATTGCCATAAAAACCTTCGGCAACCCTTCTCGTAATGCACTTTCATTATCAGCTTCCAAATTACACAACAAGGTATAGGGCCCGAATACGGACTCATATGATTTAGATAAATCTATCTCATTCAGATACCTGCTCCATTGGCCCGGCTGGTTAAAAAAACGATAATGCCGGATTCTTTGTATCTTTTCATTTTCCTCATAAGGATCGCATAGGTACAGGGAGTTGCCCATTGCGTCTATCTCATACCGGGGTACAAGAAACGGGAACGTGATTCCTATGTTAATGTTATAGGTATCTGTAAACATTGGATAGATCGATTGAATACCATGTTTCAACAATTCTTCATGGATATCCAGATGGAATTTTGGGCCGGTAGCAAGTATCACAGGTTTATCGCGATATTCGGCCGGCAAATCACTAATACTGTATACGGGAAGTCCCAGCAGCTTTGATTTCTTTGGTTTACCGGTTATTACGACGCAGGCAATGATGTCTCGCTTGCCATATGTCTGCAAATATTTGAGCAATTGAGAAGCATAATCCCCTGCTCCATAAATGATATAACTGTTTTGCGTTGAATTTTTCAGCTGTCCTAGCAGTTTTTCGCTGTATTCCTTCAACATCGAGGAAAACATTTCGTTATCTATATCTATTCTTTGTGAATCAGGCGGAGGAGAATCCGCAGAGTATCCGATTGCGACATCGTTGGGAGATGCCACACACGGATCGCCCAATGAGGGGCCAAATAGCCTTGCTGCTTCATCATCGGCGACTTTGATTTTTTTGCGCTCTATGCCTAAGAAAAAACTACAATACGAATATAATGCCTCCACTTGCAATGTTCCGCCCAAAAGGTATACATTATCAGCCGCAAAAATCCGGGCTTTCTGTTCTTTAGTGAGCATTCGACCACTCCAACACTTTTTATTAGCGTCACCGAAACGAATACAGTATATTCCAAAAAATCTGTCGAAAAAAGTATAAACATTTTTGAGATATTTTGCAACTATAGACAGGAGCCTATTATACTGGTAGATGCTGAGCGAATATCCTTGCGCCCAAAGACTTGTCTCCAGATTATTAATCAATGGACCGCATTGTTCGATATTATAGTGAAATCCTGTTGTTTACCTTTGTCTGTCAACACGATTCTGGCTTTCTATTTTACTGATTTTTATTCATCATATGTATTTTGAGTCCTTACACAACGTGAAATCTCTTTCGAAATTTTACAAAAATCCTTTCTAAAGCCAATTCTATACATTGCAAAACCAAAAGTTTATGGTATCATTTAAACAATCATTACAGCTATTTAAGTAGAAGAATATTCGGAGGAACGTAATGGATAAAAAACGCAGGAGCCTGAGAACAAAATTTGTTTTGCTCGTCAATTCAATAACGCTGGTACTTTTGATCGTAGTTTTGGGTGTTTCCTATATCCTCTCTTCCAACCAGTTTTGGAAAGCAACGGAAGAATCACTTCAGCTTTCGGTAGAAAAGGCAAGCGGCTATGTAAACTCCTGGTTCGAAGGGCTTGCGTCTTTCACAAAAAGTGTGGCGATGGACGTTCCATACCATAATTATACCGATACGGATCCAATGCAGGATTACCTTGCAACGAGGGTAAACAACAGCGCTATCCTCAGTACTTATTACGCGCTTGAAGACAAAACCATGTACGATGCGACCAAATGGATACCCGATGCGGAATATGACCCCACTTCAAGGGATTGGTACACCGTTGCGAAAGACAATAAGGATATGCACTTTTCCGCCCCATATGTCGACGCGCAAACGGGCCAGTTCGTTATAACAATAAGCTGTTCAATGTTTGATAAAGGCGACCGGTTTATCGGCGTTATGGCCACGGATATCTATGTGACTGAGCTTGTCGAATTCTGCAAATCCTTAAAAATACTCGATACCGATGGCAAAGCTTTTTTACTTGATGCGGACAAGAATATAATTGCGCACAGCGACAGCGCCCTGATGCCGAAAGTCAGCGGGGAGGAAAGTATCCTCACAAATTATCAGAGCCTTAAGATTTCCGCTGATAAGAATATTGCCCTTGCAAAAGGCGTCGATGATACTATAGTTATGAAAAGGGGATCGGATTACGATAACCAGCAAAAATATATAATGACCATGCCTATCCCCGATAACGGCTGGAGCATAGGTATTGCCGTCAAGGTTTCCGACTTCGACAAATCCCAGAGCGCTTCGATGATGGGGATGATAATACTCTTTGTCGCCTCGATAATCATCGCTGTTATAGCAGAAACCATGATAGTCACATATTTATTGAAGCCCATTTACTCCGTATTACGCGCGGCGAAGAAGCTTGCGGTCGGAGACACAGACATACAGATAAGCGTTAACCGTAACGATGAACTGGGTGAACTTTCTTCCGACTTTACAACCATGATAGAAAGTACAAGGCAACAGATAGATGCTTTGCGGCGTATGTCGGAAGGGGATTATTCGCTGGAAGTCACGCCGAAATCCGATTCGGATGAACTGAGCAAAACAATAAACGCGGTTATCGATATGACCCGCGTTTTGATATCAAAGCTGGCGGATACATCCAACGTGGTATCTTCCGTAGCGAAGCAGATCGCATTCAGCAGTCAGTCCCTCGCGCAGGGAACGACGGAGCAGGCAGCTTCCATACAGGAGCTTTCCTCCACCATGCATCACATAACCTCACAAACGCAGATAAACGCGGACCATGCCTCCGCCGCCAACCTGAAGGCTATCGATATACGTAAGGAGGCGCAGGAAGGTTCCGCCAAAATGCACAGCATGGTAACGGCCGTAGGGCAAATGAACACTGCGTCCAAAAATATATCGACTATAGTCAAATCTATTGAGGATATAGCCTTCCAGACTAATATACTCGCGCTAAACGCGGCTGTTGAAGCTGCCAGAGCCGGTCAGGCAGGCAAAGGCTTTGCAGTTGTTGCAGAGGAAGTAAAATCTTTGGCTATGCGCAGTGCGGAGGCTGCAAATGAGACGACAGAGCTGATAACCGGCTCTCTCAGGCTTGCCGAGGCGGGAGTTGCCATGGCGAACGATACCGAACATACGCTTCTAAACATTCTCAGCCGTATCAATGAGGTTGCAGATGTTATCAATGGCATTGCGGAGGCTTCGGAGGACCAGGCCGTTTCCATACAAAGGGTTAATTCAGGAATAGATCAGGTCGCGCTTGTTGTTTCGCAGAACAGCGCTACCGCGCAGGAAAGCGCCGCGGCAAGCGAGGAGATGTCCGCACAAGCTGATGATATGGAATCCCTGCTGGAAAAATTCATTATAAGCGATGATACAAGAAGGCTTCCCGGCGGAATAGACCGGTATTAAGCTCCATATAAAAAGAGGAGGCATAAGCTTCCTCTTTTTTTTGACATATCAAATCAATTTTCAACTAACATTCGAAATTATTGTACCTACCGAATATGAAAGCAGCATTATCGCAAGACCGGCAATAACGTTTCCAAAAACGACTGCGGGTATCGCTTTATTTACCCTTAAACCAAGCACCGCGGCAATTAACGCGCCTGTCCATACGCCGGTACCGGGCAACGGAATTGCTACGAAAACAAAAACTCCCCAATATCCAAATCTGTCGATTTTAGATCTGTGTTTTTCTACTTTTCTATATGCCCAGTTGGAAACACTGTTAAATACCTTGATTCTGGAATGCCGCATGTATTTCAACACAGAACTGGCAAACACAACTATTATGATACCCATCAGGCAGGAGCCAAAAAGCGCTATAAAAAAAGATGTCAACAATGGAATGCCAAGTCCCAAGCCCACGGGGATAGCTCCTTTCAATTCCACTATCGGCAATAAAGAAATACCCAGTACCCACAAATATTTGGTCATCAAGTAAATATGGCACCTCCCCCCATTCCGAGTATTATATCATAAAAGATAAATGCTTGAAATATAAGGCTAATGTTTTACTTTCAATTTGCGCGTATACCTTTGTCCCTTGTACATATGCAATGATGGATTGCGCGCATTAACGAGCGAATATTGTATTTAGGTAAAAATCATTGCATGATGCAGCCTAAAATTTACGGGTGTTTCACAAACTCAAAGCTCGACTTGTCGCTCACCATATCAAAGATAACTTCATTGCCTGCACTGAATTTGAATCGTGCCTTGCAAGAAGGGCTTTCCTTAATCATTCTAGACATTTTACCCGTCTGGGGTGCAGCAAGTACATGGCTCTTGGAACCTTCGACCTCGATTTCCAGCATATATTTATCCGATTTTATAATCATCCCGTTTTTCGTACATT
>JAVBOF010000124.1:0-15844 GCA_031550915.1 Eubacteriales bacterium
ATCTGTTAATGCGATTTTATGATGTGAAATCGGGCAGTATTATGCTGGACGGTCAGGATATCTATTTGATTACGCGTGACAGCCTGCGTGAAAACTATGGAATGGTGCTGCAGGACACATGGCTGTTTAAGGGATCCATAATGGAAAATATCGCTTACGGAAAACAAGGGGCAACGGAACACGAGATTATGCAGGCATCCAAGGCGGCGCACGTAGACAGCTTTGTTCGGACCTTACCGCACGGGTATGATACGGATCTGAACGAGGAAGCTTCCAACATATCCCAGGGGCAAAAGCAGCTTTTGACTATCGCAAGGGCGTTTTTGGCGGATCCTGCCATACTTATATTAGACGAGGCGACAAGCAATGTAGATACGCGTACTGAAGTGCTGATACAAAAAGCCATGGCAAACCTCATGCACGGAAGGACCAGCTTTGTAATAGCACACAGGCTGTCGACGATACTGAATGCGGACTGCATCATAGTTATGAACAACGGAAGTATATTGGAGCAGGGGACGCATAAGGAACTGCTTGCAAAGGGCGGCTTCTATGCAGATCTCTATAACAGCCAGTTTGCAAAGGACGAGGATGAACTCGCATAACTGATAAGCATATGAATAATATGGATAGAAAAAACGCCTTCGGGGACTATAGACAGCCCCACGAAGGCGTTTTATATATATGTTTATTTGCCCAATACGGACTTGACCGTTGCGGCGATCCCGGCAGGATCAAGATGGTAATATTCATATACCTCTTCTGGGCTGCCAAGTACACAGAATTCATCCGGTATTCCGAGTCTCTTGAACTTGCAGCCTATGCCGGCTTCTGCAATGGCTTCCGCTACCGCTCCGCCCAATCCGCCGTTTATGCTCTGGTCTTCAACCGAGAACACAGCGCCGGTAGCCTTTGCGGCGTCGATGACTGCCTGGGTATCAAATGGTTTGATAGTGTGCATATCGATAACTGCAGCATCGATCCCCTGCTTTAGAAGCTCCTTAGAAGCCATAAGCGCCCAGTATACCGCCGGGCCTGTGCCGATAAGGGTCGCATCTTTACCCTCTTTGACCGTTATGGCTTTGCCGATCTTATATTCATAGTTATCTGTGGCGTAAACATCGGGTTCTCCGCCGCGGGAAATACGGATAATCATCGGGCCTTTTATGTCAAAGGACTGACGGATTATCTTTTTGCACTGGGCTGCGTCAGCCGGTACGCAAACCGTAAGGTTAGGAATGGCGCGGTACAACGAAAGATCCGCTATGGTATTATGGGTAGGGCCGCCGCCTGCGGTAACGCCGGAGTGTGTACCGATGATACGTACAGGTACATCGTTATAGGCGATGTCGGTATGGATCTGGTCCGCCGAACGAAGTGAAAGGAACGGGCCGAAGACCTGTGAGAATACAGTCTTTCCAGTAAGGGCCAGTCCACAGGAAATGCCTAATTCGTTTGGCTCCGCTATGCCGACGTTGATGCATCTTTCGGGATATTTCTTCATGAGTTTTCCTGCAGAAGAGGATTCCGCAACGTTATCGGAACAAATGAAAGCAAAATCAAAGCCTTCGTCCGCAAGTGCTAACAATTCTTCTCCATAGGCTTCACGAGCATTTGATAGCATCATATCAAAATCAAAAGTTGTTTCTACTGCCATAATACTATCTCACCTTCCTATTCTTTTCTAAGCTGGCAAGCGCTTCATCCAGCTGCTGTTTTGCGATACCGCCGCCGTGCCATTTCCAGGTGTTTTCCATAAAGTCTACACCTTTGCCCTTGGTAGTATGCGATATAATAGCCATTGGCTTTCTTATTGCTGTGTAATCCGGATCGGGCAGCTTTGCAAAGGTCTCGAGAACACTCTGCATATCGTTGCCGTCCATTTCAAGGACATCCCAACCAAAAGCTCGGAATTTTTCATCCAAAGGATCGATATTCATCGTTTCTGCAGTTGCGCCAGACATCTGCATCCTGTTTTTATCTACGATGCATGTAAGGTTGCCAAGCTTAAACTGAGCTCCGGCCATGATGGCTTCCCAATTGGTACCCTCCTGTATTTCACCGTCCCCGACAATAACGAATGTGCGCCAGTTTTCCTTGGACATGCGCGCACCAAGAGCCATACCAACGGCTATGGATAACCCGTGCCCCAAAGAACCGGTAGAAGCTTCGATTGCTTCGACGTATTTGCGGTTGGGGTGCATACCAAATTTTGCGGTATCCAGGGTCTCGAAATGCTCAACCATATAATCCATCGAGTACATGCCCATATCCGCATAGATCGTATACAGGGTTTCTCCGCAATGGCCTTTTGAAAGGATGAGTCTGTCCCTATCCTTCCATTGAGGATTTTTAGGATCATAATTCATTTCATCATAATAGAGGCCGACAGCCGCCTCGACTATGCTGAGCTCTCCGCCCAGGTGCCCCATGCCGATACGGTAAATGAAATTAAGAAGGTCTTTTCTAATCTTATAACACTTGTCTTCCAGTTCAATTACACGTTTCGGATCCACAGTCTTATTTGTGCTCATAAACATTTACTCCTTTACAAAATCTATAGATCGTTACATTTTATAAGTATTTTTGGATATTTACCGCTGACTTGCGCCGCAAAGGCTTCCTCTGCTTGGTCAAGCGAAAATACGGTGCTGCATAGATCGTCGAGATCCAGCTGGTCCAAAAGCTGCGCCGAACGCGGGAAGGCATAGGGCGAAACATTTGTTCCGGAAACAGTGAGCTCTTTGCAATAGCAATATTCATAAAGATTGAATGGCATATCAAAATCGCCCGGGAACATTGCAATATATAGAACGGTTCCCGCATACGCGGCGATATCGACCGGGATCTTTGCCGCCGGCGCAAATCCGGAAGCTTCAACTACGCAATCAAAGCCCAATCCGCCGGTTATTTTTTTGCATTCCTCAACAACGTTTACTTTAGTCGGGTCGATAACATGATCTGCGCCATATTTTAGCGCTATCTGCCTGCGGGATTCTATAGGCTCAATCAAAGTCAGCGAAGTCGCACCGAACTTTTTCAAAAGTTGGAGGGTTATGAGGCCTATCGGGCCCCCTCCCTGAACCGCAACGCGCTGGCCGATTTTCATATTGAGTTTATCTACAATGCGGACGGCTACCGATACTGGCTCCAAAAGACACGCTTTTGCGAGCGGTATACTGTCCGGTATCTTCCAAACCTGCGCCTCATGCCACACGACGTACTCCGCCATACCGGGCTTGTTCAAATCCTCTTTATGCGTACAGAACTGCTCCTGACCGTTTAGGCAGTAATAGCATTTTCCGCAAAATTTAAGGAAGTTGCCCGCTACGTGATCGCCCACTTTTAAGCCCTTTGTGTCTACCTTGGGGCCAATCTCCTCGATAATACCAGATATCTCGTGGCCAAGTCCAAACGGAGGTTCCCAGCCGAAGATGCCCTCAACCAAATGCGGATCGGATCCACATATGGCACAGTGCGATACCCTGATCTTGACCCCTTCGTCATACATTTCTTGTTCCGGCATATCCAAAACAGCGACCTTGCCTCTTTTAGATTCATCCGGATCCTTCAAACTGCCGATTTTTACGGCACATATAGTCTTCATATCATTTCTTCCTTTACCAAGTATTTATAGCGTGCATGTAAACCCGCCATCCACGTTTACAGCCCATCCGTTGATATAATCCGAAGCGGCGCTTGCAAGGAATACGGCCGTGCCCTGTAGATCGGAAGCTTCTCCCCATCTTCCGTGCGGGATGCGCGCCTCTATCTTGTTATAGAATTCTTTGTTTGCGCTAATAGCGATATTTACCTCGGTTTTGTAGAAACCGGGGGTAATGCAGTTTGTCTGGATATTATATTTTCCAAGTTCGTTTGCAAATACACGGGTAATGCCTATAACGCCATGTTTTGAAATAGGGTACGGCGGGCATGTCGAGTCTGCCGTGAATGAAAGGGCAGAGCCGATATTTATGATCTTACCGCTCTTTTGCTTTATCATAATATCCGAGACCCTTTTGCTAAGATAGTACATTGCGTTTAAATTGAGGTCTATTACCTTGGCATACATCGCGTCGGGATATTCGGTGAACTCGCAGAAATGCCCCATACCTGCATTATTCAGCAAAATATCTATCCTGCCGAATTCGTCCATGCATTTTTTTACTACTTCATTACGATAATCATCGTTTGTCAAATCGCCCTTCAGAAAGGCGACTTTTCTTCCTGCTTCTTCAATAAGCCTTTTGATCTCCGCTATATCATCGGTAAAATGAGGAATGAATATATCTGCACCTGCCTTTGCTAAAGCTACAGCGTAGCCCATTCCAAGCCCCTGGTTCGCGCCAGTGACTATCGCAACCTTACCTTTGAGCGAAAAAAGATCCATAGAAAAATCGTTTATTCCCCGAACCATTTCAAAATCCTCCTTATTCAAATGAATATAATACTGTTTTGCCAATGCATGGCGGAATATATTGAACCGGCCTATTACCTGTTCCCAGCCGTTAAACAAATACGAAAACTTAGATTTGCAGATAAACCTTCATATTAAATTTATTATAGAAAAAACTGCCTGGCAATAGGGTGTGAATAATTATTATAAAAGTGCAAAAAATTACTCAAATTGCATTGTGTTTTTTACTGTCGATTATATAATTAGTATGGATATGGTTTTTTGAATGGAGGGCATTGCGTCATAGATGCTATAGTAGTATATTCTGAAAAGCAAAATCTGCAGATGATTATGGATGGGGCGCAGAAGCGCGGTATGCGAACAGTGAGCGAATCCACCGTAGAAGCATGCATTGAAAGCGCTATACGGCTTAAAGCGTGGTTGATTATCGACATGTTTCAGCCGGCATACATTGCGCAGGATATGTTTGAAGTGCTGGAGGAATATGAAACCCTTCCGATGATGCTCACGTTTAAAGCGATGGACAAAAGGGATATCATCTATGCCGTTTCCGGAGCGGGAAAAACAAACGAAAGGGAAGAACTAACCTCTTTTTTCAGAGAGATATTTATCGACACATTCGGTAATGTCCTCGAGTATAGGTCCAGCGAAGGTTTTTCGAACGACACAGAGGCCGGAAAAATAGTGATGATGGAGCGGAACGCGTATCTTATGGATATCTTGAGGGGCGCAACCGCTGAAGATGTAGAAAACTATATGCGCACCGTTGAGTTGGATCTGAAAAAAAACGGGTATTATCTGTTTATGTTTGTACTTCACCAGGATAAGGGTACGGAGTATTTTCATCATAGCCGGAACAAGGACATCTACCACCTAGTTGGAGAGCTTTTGCGCAGGGAATGCACCGAGGCTATCAGATCGTTTAACGGCGGAGAAGTATTTTATGCCAGTCCGCTGGTTTTGTACGCTATAATAAACGATACTGACATCCAGAGTGCCCGCGAAAAAAACAGGCGATGGCAGGAGACGATATTGAAACTCTGTTTTTATACCGGGTGTAAGGCTGCGAGTAGGTATCTCAGTGGCAGGATATCATCGATCGAAGCTCTTAGGGACGCATATGAATCGCTAATGCAGCTAAAAATATATGATTTCTTTTGCAGGGACCGCAGGCTGATAACGGCGGAGGATATAAGCGCAAGTAGAAAAGCGCCGGATTATGAGAGGATCAATGAGCTTCTCAGGGAGCTTGGAGAGATGATATCAGGCGATATTGGAAACAACAGGCTCATTCCTTTGTTGAACATCTTGTTTTTGGATTACGTCCGCCCGACGTATGATTTCAATTTGTATCTGAGATGCTACAGTACCGTTATTTCCACTGTCTATGATTCCTATTCGGATATATTAAACAGGGATTCGTTAGAATGGCAAAACCAGAGGCCTGCAGCCCTTGGCCCAAGTATAGAGGCGAAGCTGCATGACATGACAGGGATAATATCCGCGTTACGCGAGCAGGCTGCATTCTTCGGCAGATCAAAAAAAGCGGTTGTAAACCAAGCGGTCCAATATATTGAAAACCATTTCTTTGACGGTATAACGCTGAAGACGCTCGCGAAAAAGCTAAGTATATCGAGCGTTTATCTAAGCCAGTTGTTTAAGCGAGAACTGGGCATGGGGTTTAACAAATACCTTGTGACATGCCGTATAAACCACGCAAAAAGCTTATTGGCAAACACAGATGAACTCATTTTTGATATTGCTATAAAATGTGGATTCGGTGACAGTAAGCATTTTTCGAAAACATTTAAAAGGCTCACGGGCGCAACTCCGAGCATGTACCGCAAAAGCACAGCAAAGCAGAGGATGACAACGGGATCAATCTGATAAAAAATATGTAAATTTTTAGTATTCCCATTTTTCGCATATATTATTCATAGAAGGATACAAATTCTAATTGTAAAACACTATTTTATTATTGTAGCGGCTTTTTTGTTATTTGGCATAAAAGCCAGTCTCTATTAGCCTAGAGAGATTTGCGTCTGCATTTTTGGACAAAAAGTAATGCAAGCCGCTTTCTTAGCGCTATAAATTCTGCGTCTTTATGCATATAGATAAATTGGATTTGTATACGTCCAATATTACTTTTGTTACTCTTTTACTTTCCCTGGGGATATACTTCCAACATAGGGGTTCTAATACATTCTCATCATTACAATAATAAAAAGCATTCGTATTTCAAAACATTAATTCCGAGCATTATTATGTCATTTATTCAATTATATAAATGAAATATTATTTTTAAGAAGGGAGATTTTTATGGAAAGCAGAGCTCAGGTAAAGCAACGTTTTATTCCAAAAGTGCCGGGCACATCTTGGGGCGCCATGGTAGTTTTATGGCTGGTTTTTGCCATGAACAGCTCGGTACGCGAACTGTTTAACAGGACTCAGACCTATATGGTGCAGGAATTCAGCATCACACCGGAAGCGAGCGGACTATACGTAACGCTTATGTCCATTGCAATGGGTATCCTGCCTATCTTCCTTTCCTCTTGGTCCGACAAGATGGGCCAGGGCTGGGCAAGGAAAAAAAGCATGTTCTGGATCATGTTGGGTTACATGATCTTCACTTTGCTGGTCGGTTTCAACTTTATATCGACGGGCATAGTGGTCGTTGTTGTATTGCTATTCATACGTAACTTATTCGCAGGCGTAGGGGAATCGCTAGAATGTACTGCCATTGTTGAATGGTGGCCAAGGGAGGCCAGGGGATTCGCGGCGGGATTGCATCACACGGGATATCCGTGGGGTACGTTTATAACTGGTATCATCCTTGCGGCGATACTTGGCGCAACCAATGGCAACTGGCGCTTACTGTTTATTATAGTGCCTGTTATCACAATACCTATATGGATAATCTATTGGCGTTTCTCTACAAAGAAGACCTATGATAAATATGAAAAAAGAGCTTTGGAGATGGGCTTGACCCCTACCCTCGATCAACCGGATACAGCTGACGGGCAAGTAAAAGGCGCAGGATCCATAAAAGCATGTTTCAAGAATGCCAATGTCGTTGTCGCTACACTTATAACGATATGCGCATTGGTAATGTTTTTTGGCATCAACTATTGGATGAACCCGTACCTTGCTTTCGTAGCGCATTATGATTTTGCGGTTGCGGCAGCATATTCGCTCATCTACACCATAACAGGAGGTCTTGGCCAGATAATCTGGGGAAGGCTTTCCGATTATGTTGGCCGCAGAAGGAGCCTGATGTTCTGCTTTGCATGGCTTGCTATTTGGGTATTGCTGCTTCCGAGGGTAGCTTTGAGTCTGGGTTGGCTTATAGGCGTTCAGCTTGCTATCGGCTTCTGCACAAACGCGATATTCGCACTTGTCTATGCTTTTGTACAAGACTCTGCGCCGAAAGGCAGCATGGGAACGGCAATGGGATTGAACGTTGCAGGCTCGGTAATCGCCGCGTTTACGCCTTATATACTCGGTGCGTTGATAGCTGTTGGCGGGGGATGGATGCAGATGTCCGGTTATCAGAGCGGCGTATATTTCATGTGCGCATTGATGGTCGTTGGCTTCCTGCTTATGCTCCTGTTCAGCCATGAAACCACAGGGAGGCTTAGAGGCAGGGATTGGGCGCTTGTTTCCTACGCTTCATGCGGAATAGAGGATAACAGAAGCAAGGGGAATCCTGGAGCCGGAGGCCCAGCTGAAACATCCGGAGGAAGCGACGGTAAGGGTGAAGATGGCGATAAAGGCTAAGGAGGCATGAAAATGAAAACTGTTATGACGGTATTGGGCCCGCTCCCTGTGGAGGATATGGGGCAGACCACTATGCATGAACATTTTGTGTATGGTTTTCCGGGTCATCAAGCGGACTTTACGCTGGGGGCGTTCAACGAGGAACGCACCCTTCCGGAACTGCTTAAGACAGCGGAACTGATAATGAAATGTGGTTATAAAACTGTAGTGGACGCCACGGTCATAGACTGTGGCAGAAATCACGAGCTCCTTGTTAAGATGTCCGAAATAACCGGTTTGCACATCGTTTGTGTAACAGGCTTCTATGCGCAAAACTTCAGTTCCCCTCATTATTGGCTGGGAAGAAGGGGCATGGGTGCGGATGTTGAGACTGAGATATATGAGACATATATGGCTGAAACCCAAGTGGGTATCGGCACCAGTAAAATAAAAGCAGGCTTGCTGAAAGTTGCGACGAGCGCAAACGAAATAACTGATTACGAGCAGATCTTTTGCCGCGCTGTCGCACGAGCTCAAAAGGAAACCGGCCTGCCTATTATATCGCATACCGATGAAGGGACAATGGGCGTTGAACTTGCAAAACTGCTGATTGATAACGGCGCGGATCCGGAAAAGATAATGATCGGCCATATGTGCGGCAATCTGGACCCAAATTACCATGAAAAAATGCTGGCTCTTGGCGTAAAGATCGGTTTGGACCGTTTTGGTTTGGAAGGGTTCGCCATTATGCAGACATCTTCCGATGTCGAGCGCGCAGAGTTGCTTTATGAGCTGATTCAGCGCGGGTATATCGACCGTCTGTTACTGGGACATGATACGGTTACCGTTGATCTCGGAAGGCCGTGGGTGTTTTCTCCAGACGCGCAGAGGTTTAAGGATCATTCGAAGGTCAGCGTAGTTACAGACTTCGTTTTCCCGTATTTGAAGGAAAAGGGACTGACAGAAGATCAGATGAAACTGCTTCTAGTTAATAACCCAATGAACTTCTTCTCCTGATTACACCACAGCAATATGATACCTGTGCGAAATCCCTGCGGCTTACTACCCCGTAGGGATTTTGACTGTGTTCCGGTCATGAGCCGGAACTGTCAGCGATCAGGCTTGTAAACAAAGGATTCCGCAATATAGTCCTTCAACAGCCGTGCGAGATATTTCACGCGGTGATTTTTCCGGGTTATCAAGCAGGCTTGCCAGTTGAATTCTTCAAACGGTTCTATCGGTACAAGCGCCGTATCGCTGTCTAAAAAGCCGTTGGCTATCATAGAAGCAAACATGGTTATACCTAGATTTTTGCGAACAAGGTTTGCCAATACAGAGACCTGCGATGAAACGTGGTAGATATTTGGTTCGTAGCCTACGTTGCGGCAGCATGCCAGAGTGTTATGATACCATTTAAAAGTATCATCTATAAGCAAAAATCTCTGGGCCTTAAGGTCAGAGAACGAGACACTTTCTTTCATAGAAAGCGGGTTGCGTCTGTTTACATAAAGATAAGCCATATTCTTTGCTATCGTTTGGTAATCAAATTCATCTTCATCGACAGGTCCGATAGTAAATGCAATATCTACTTCGTTTGCGAGCAGCATTCTTTCGCAGATAATATCATTGACTTCGTGCACTATCAGCTCAATCTGCGGATATGCGGTTTTAAAGCCGGAATAGAGCTCCGGTAATATCAGATTGGTGATACCGGGTGGCACGGCAAGGCGCAAAACGCCCTTTACTGTTTCTGCGCGGGTCTGGAATTTATCGTACAGCTCGTCATACCTTTGAAGAAAACCCGCCACTTCATTCTGCATTAACTCTGCCGTTTCGGTAAGCTGAACGCCTTGGTTATTGCGCATGAAAAGCTCCACTCCCAGCTCTTGCTCAAGACTTTTGATGGAATGGCTAAGGCCTTGTTGGGTAATAAAAAGATGATCCGCCGCCTTAGAAAAGCTCATATCTTCACATATTTTCAAGAAATGTTTTAATTGCCGAATTTCCATGATGGACCCCACTTAAAGCATATAATTTACACTATGGTGCATTACAAAGCAAAATCATAAAGGTACGGGTTCGTCAAAAGCGTTTAGGAGCGTTGCAATAAGCCTGAAGAGTCCAATTGCGTAAATAAGTGTACCGCAGCCTTCTTCTCCAAAATGCATATACGCTTCCTTATAAATGGCATCCGGCAGGGGGCCCTCGCATAACGCAAATGCCAGCCTGTATGCGGCACTTTGTTTTTCATCGAGATTCGACGGGATATCGTTACCGGAGATTGCAGAGACGATGTCATCGTTCAAACCGCAGTCTAAGCCAAGCAATATATGCGCGTATATCCCATATGCCGCTTTGCAACGACTGACGGTCGTTAAGACCGCAAGCTCGAAAATGTCGCGCGGAACGATGTCTTGCTGTACTATCTTTAACTGCAGGCTATAAAGAGCTTCACCCAGATGCGGATAATAAAGCATTGCATTAAAAGGCCCCAGAAGTATACCGTCTTCATCGATCCACTTATGAGGAGTTTTGCTATGGCCAAACCCGGATATTATCTTATCATACAGGGCCTTTTGCCTGGAATCCAGTTTTCCGGGATCCAGACCGGGTAACCGTATATTTTCACCCATTTGATTCATGCCCCCATAATAAACGATTTACTTGCAAATAATTCTATAAGCGTTTCAGTATATCGTCAATAAAATAATTGTTTATATTTTGATCCATACGCATATATTACCATACATATTGCTTAAATACACATATACTGGAAATTCGATCGATTACAAAAGAATGCAGGGTCTATAATACCTTAGATAAAGGAAAACAGAGTAAACTTGTCACATATAGTCGATGCATATATTCATAATTGAAATACATGTATATTGCAAGTGCAAAATAAATACTTCACACTTTTTTGCATTTGCAAGTGTAAATATCATTTCTTATAATGTATTATATGTATATCGTTTCCGCTTGGATATAGAATCAATAATCCAGCACTGTCAACATTGTAAGGTACCGTATCAATATCAAAGCATTAATAAAAGCCAAATCGGTAAATAATTAGTTATCAAGGAGTCATATTGCCATATGGATGATATAACAAAGGCCAAATTCGAAGAGAAATCAAGGCGTTTAGAAAAGGTTCGGTCGCTGCAAGAGCCGGATGTCGTTCCTTTTGCGCCGTTGACAGGATATTACCCAGCATATGCATACGGTATAAGCTATTATGAAGTTATGATGGATCCACGCAACGCGATACCTGGAATCAAGAGTTATATAAGGGATTTTGATCCCGACATCTGCAATGTTGTTTCGGCATACAGCATTAACGCCTGCGAGGCTTCCGGAGCCGAATTCATTCGCTGGCCCGGCCCCCAGTTTGGCATTAACAATTATACATCGTTTCAAATCGTGGATAAAGAATTCATTGAGGACGACGAATATGAAGATTTCCTGAAAGACCCAACATACTTTTTATATTCAAAAATATTGCCTCGCAGACACTCAAAACTTAGCGGTTTTGCCGATATAGATTTACGCTGTGTATCGTCTACAGGTGCTTTTGATCTGCTGTCGAGAATGGCGAAGCCAGGCGTTAAGGAATCTTTTTTGGACGCCATAAAAGCTGGAGAGCAGATGGCGCAGTTTAACGAACGGTTCAGCGAAATGGAAAATGCAATCATAGAAGCTGGCGCGCATAGGTTTGCGGATTGTCTGGCGTTTGCACCGTATGATGTTTTCTCCGATGATTATCGTGGCATGATAAATACGATTATGGACATCAAGACCCGCCCAGAACAGCTGGATGAGGCGCTTGAATACATGACGGCAGTGACTATAGAGCGCACTGTAAAGGATATTAAGGAAAACGGATTAAAACGCGTGAGCATACCTTTACATGCTGGTGTAGATGAGTTTATGAGCCCTGCTGATTACGAGCATTTTTACTGGAAGGGCTTGAAGAAACTCGTGCTGGCTATCATCGATGCCGGAGCCACTCCATTACTGTTCTGCGAAGGCAATTACTCTTCGCGTTTAGACGTAATATCCGACGTACCAAAAGGGAAGGTCGAATATCTGTTTGAAAAATGTGATCTAAAGGAAATAAAGAAAAAGATCGGTCCTGTGGGCTGCTTCTTTGGTAATTTCCCGAATGCCCTTTTGCTGACGGGCACAGAGCAGCAGGTCATAGACCACACAAAATATATGCTGGATATCTGCGCTCCCGGCGGCGGCTTTTTAATGAATTGCGGAATTGCGCTGGACAACGCGGATAGAAAGAACATGGAGGCATGGAGGGAAGCCACGGCTACCTACGGCAAGTATTGATAATATGATTGCATTTGACAGTGTGTGATGGTATATATAGGATATAGACGCATTTCTTATTAACTTGGACCAAGTGGTAAAAGGCCGGTTTCAAAACTCTCGGCCGCAAGCCTCCAAACAAAAAAGCAAAGGTGGGAGATAATATGCCCGAAAACGCATATAAAGTGGAAATGAGAAACATTTACAAAAGCTTCGAAGGCGTAAAAGCTTTACAAGATGTAGATTTTCTGCTAAAACCGGGCGAAATACACGCATTGATGGGTGAGAATGGCGCCGGAAAATCCACCTTGATCCGCGTGCTTTCCGGTGCGCATAAACCGGACAGCGGTGAAGTTATCATCGATGGCAAAAACGTGCATATAGGCAGCCCGTTTGACGGATTAAAAAACGGTATATCCGTCATATATCAGGAGTTTGCGCTCGTGCAGGATCTGTCAGTCATGGAAAATATTTTTATCGACGAATTCCGCTCTAAACACAGATTTGTCAACTGGAAGGAATTGCGTAAAAGGGCAAAGGCTTTTCTTGAAGAGGTTGGATTTGGCAATATTAGTGTAAATGCCAGAGTAAGGGATCTTTCGGTCGCATACCAACAGGTGGTAGAGATATGCAAAGCCCTTTCAAGGAATGCATCGATCCTAGTTTTGGATGAACCCACGGCAGTTTTAACAACAAAGGAAGTGACACAGCTCTTTGTTTTACTGAAAAAGCTGCGTGAAAAAGGCGTTTGCATCGTATATGTTTCGCACAGGCTTGAAGAGATATTCCAGATTTCTGACCGAATAACGGTTTTGAAGGACGGAAAATTCGTAAAGACTATAGATACATCCTCGACAAATGCGCATGAATTGGTAACGCTGATGATTGGAAGAGAGCTTGAATCATTCTTTCCGGAACGTGTATCAAAAATTGGAGACACCGTATTCAGCGTTAAGAATGTCAAAGCGGGCATGGCGGTAGACGATATATCGTTCAGTGTTCGTAAAGGTGAAGTCCTTGGGCTTAGCGGGCTCGTAGGAGCGGGCCGTACCGAAGCCGTCAGGGCGATATTGGGCATAGATAAATTGGATGCTGGGACGGTTGTATTGCATGGGAAGGAGATAAGGATCAAATCTCCAAAGGAAGCTTTCCAAAAGGGCATTGGCCTATTGCCTGAAGACAGGAAGACCCAGGGTGTTTTGCTGCGTATGCCAATCAAATATAATATCACCCTCTCTTGCCTGAAAAACTTTTTGAACTTTGGCTGGATAGATCAAAAGAGGGAACGCAAGTTTGTTGATGAATTTTCTAAAAAGCTGGCGATAAAAACAGCGTCCGTTAACAATAACGTAGGCAGCCTTTCTGGAGGAAACCAGCAAAAGGTAGCGATTGCAAGGCTTCTTGCGACCGATTGTAAGGTTCTGATTTTGGATGAACCTACAAGGGGCGTAGACGTTGGCGCAAAGATCGAAATATTCAAAATTATAAACGATCTTGTGGCTCAGGATTATGCAGTTGTAATGATATCTTCTGAAATGACTGAAATAATTGGAATGTGCGACAGGGCAATCGTTATAAGAGAAGGACATTCCGTTGGTGAATTGCAAAAGGATGAATTATCTGAAATAAATCTAATCAAATATTCGATGGGGGTAAGCTAAATGAATAACGATAGGAATATAAAGACGCAAGGCGACGTTGCGGAAATAGGCGTCCAAAAGATGACGTTTTCCAGATTCTTGATAAAATACAATGCTCTCATCATCCTCGTTGCGATGGTCATAGTCGCTGCGCTTATATCGGATGTTTTTTTCTCGAAGATCAATATCCTTAATCTTTTTAGGCAGCAGACAACCTATATGTGCATAGCCATTGGAATGTTGCTGGTAATGCTGACGGGCGGTATAGACCTTTCGGTTAGCTCAATTGCTGCAATCGGAAGCATAACTGTTGCTTTGGCGTTAAAGGACTGGAACTTGGGAGAGACCGGCTGGGGACTTCTTGCAACCATATTGCTCGCTATTCTGATCTGCGGCGTCATCGGCGCGTTGAACGGATTCCTTGTGGCACAAATGAAGATACCATCGTTTATCGTAACTCTGGCGTCCATGATTGCATTTCAGGGCGTGGCATTTATCCTGACAAACGGAAACACAATTTTGCTCGATACGGAAAAGCCGATAATCCAAGGTTTTGCAGACTTTGCAGAAAAGGTGGACCCGTTGATCGGGATACCCTGGCCCGTTTACTTGGTAACGATAATCGTCGTGATCTTCGGGCTTATTATGTCCTATACCTCGTTTGGACGCTTATTGATAGCCACAGGCAGTAATGAAACAGCTGTTCGCCTTGCTGGTATAAGTACAAAAAAATATCAGTTCTGGGCATACACTATAAGCGGCCTGCTCTGCGGTGTTGCGGGTGTTATTATAACAGCAAAATCCGCAAGCGCGACAGCGCTGACAGCCGCGGTTGATTATAATATGAGTACTATCGCAGGTGTTGTTATCGGCGGATGCAGCCTGCTTGGCGGAGAGGGTTCGGTCAAATTTACCGTGGTCGGGGTGTTCATTATTGCAGTTATTGGAAATATAATGAACTTGATCGGTTTGGCTGTTTACCCGCAGATGATAGTTAAAGCTGCGATCATAATTTTAGCGGTATTGCTCAAGAGCGTCAGCTCAAAGCGTTCGTAAAACTTAAGACTATAGGACCAAAGAGACGAAGTTTTTTTGGTTTTATAATAAACAACACTTATTGAGGAGGAAGAATTAATGAAGAAACTCAGAATAGTCATGGCTTGCATTATCGTTGTAGCTTTTGCTGCGATGGCAATGGCAGGCTGCGCCGCCCCTGCGCCTGCTCCTTCGGAAGCACCGGCTACGGATGCGGCACCGGCATCGGATGCGGCTCCCGCTTCTGAAGCTCCGGCATCGGAAGCACCGGCATCGGACGCGGCTCCCGCTTCTGAAGCTCCGGCATCGGAAGCACCGGCAGTAGACGGTGCTGCGGGACAGGCTTCGTTTGACAAACTTATTGCTATGGAAGATAAACTGCCCCTTTCCGGATTGCAGAAGAAGCAGCTGGAAAGCAGAGCAGAAATCAAAAAAGCTCTTCCGATAGAAAAGAAGGAAGGCATAACCATTGGTTGGGCCGGAGCTTTTCTTGGTAGCACATTCTTCACAGGCATGATGGATTCCGCAAACGCTGCGGCTGAAAAGTATGGCTATAAAATGAACTATCAGAACGCGAACTTTGACGTAGAAAAACAGATGACGCATATTGATACATTTATATCCCAGAAGGTCGATATCATCGTTGTTAATGCATGCGATATCGATGCAACGGTACAGT
>JAVBOF010000150.1:0-5160 GCA_031550915.1 Eubacteriales bacterium
ATAATTTATATCAAGTTATAGCCGGCCATAACCAAGGCAAATGTATTGCGTACAGCAGCTTAAAAACCATATACCCTTCCGCCATCCCTTCGGACTTGAATGCAAAAATGCTTTATTTGGTACGTTTTATACGCAGGTGTCAAGATACCGTTGTTATTTCTCGATAATATAGTATAATATAACAAAATGAAAAGACTGCGGGAAGGCATGTAAAATATTGCAATAATTTACACTATACATAAGGAGCACGTTATATGAGCACTAAAACGGAGATCTTGCTGGAAGTCGGTACAAATGAACTGGAAGTGTTGGAATTTATTATAGCAGACAACAGCTTTGGTATCAATGTCGCAAAGATTAAGGAGCTTATGCAATACCGGCCAGTGCAGCCGCTGCCCAGATCTCATCAATTCATTGAAGGTATTTTTCAGCCTCGCCAGGAAGTATATACGGTAGTGGATCTTGGCGGCTACCTTTTTCTGCCGCCATCTAAAAATCCGGAAAAGGACATTTTTATCATAACGAGCTTCAACCAGATGAACATAGCCTTTAGAGTCCATGGCGTAGAGAGCATACACAGGATATCCTGGGCAGCCATAGAGAAGCCGGACGCCACTATATATGGCGGAGGAGAAGGCATTGTAACGGGTATAGCCAAGGTTAAAGAGCGGATTATCGCTATTGTAGATTTTGAAAAGATCATATTCGATATCAGTCCCGAATCCGGTATCCAGATATCAGAAATCGACGCGATGGGCGAAAGGACCCGCAATGATACGCATGTGTTGATTGCTGAGGATTCGGAGCTTTTGCGCAGACTTTTGCATGAATCCGTAGTAAAAGCCGGATATACAAACGTGGTAATCGCGAATAACGGGCAGGAGGCATGGGATATACTTAACGAGCGTAACCTGCAGAATCCGAACACCGAAGAACATTTTTCATGCATCATTACAGATATTGAGATGCCTCAGATGGATGGGCACCGGTTTACAAAACTTGTAAAATCCGATCCGAAGCTGAAGCATATACCAGTCATCATTTTTTCATCGCTGATAGATGAAACAATGCAGCTCAAGGGCAGGGAAGTTGGCGCTGATGCGCAGCTTTCCAAGCCGGAAATAGGAAATCTGGGTACGTTGATGGATAAATTCACGCAAGTCGCTAAATAAATATTAAAAAGCCCGGCATCTGATTTTGTGAAAGGATGCCGGGCTTTTTTTCGTTATCTATAGTTGAAAATACATCATAAAAATAACGAAGCTTTGTAGAGCGCATCAAAAGCGTATCAGGTAGTTTCGAATGGATAAACAGGGCTCTATTTCATACTTTTTGATGCACCGATATTTGTCGTCATGCCAATCAGTTTTCGTCGTCTTCCGCAATTTCACTGTAATGCTCTTCAACAACCTTGCAGAGCTCTTCGAGCATATCCTCTTCAACGGGCATGAACTCTTCAAACTCCCCGTCTACGATGACCTTCATGATATACATGTCCGTATCTTCGCAATCGCATTCTTCGCCAGGCGCGTGTTCGTGTTCGTGCTCCTGTGCGTCCGCATCGACAAGAATAACGTATTCCTGCTCCTTATAAGTGAAATAATCCACTACTTCCAGCTCAAATTCGCCGCCTTCTTCATCTTCAAATACCACGATATCTCTTTCGTCTTGCATATTGCAACCGCCTCTCTGAATTCTTATTCCGGTAGTTTTTCTGTTTTCGGTTCGTTTAATTCTATATTATTGCCGTTAAATAATCAACACCGCCAAAGTTACATGTTTTAGTTTTCGCATTCTCTTGGCAAAACAACATCCGATGACTTTACCGACAACATTGTGTGAGAATCCGATCCTGTATCCTTTGCACAGCAGGTGAATCCAAACTTTTTATAAAATCCGATGACCTCGTTTCTGGAACGCACATATATATCAACGGCACCGAGCTTTTGCGCGCGCGTCAGAAGCATACGAACGACAAGGTCTCCAAGCTGGAGCCCCCGGTATTCCCCGGATACGCATATCCTGCCGATATATGCGTCCGAGTTTTCTATAAACACCCTTCCTGTTGCTGCAGGAGCGCCGCCTTCCAAGATCAGCAGATGCCATGACATATCATCATAGCCATCCGGCGCACCGTCTTCCGGAGCTTTGAGCTCGCCGGTAAAGACTTGCTTGCGCAAGGCCAGCGTTTGGGAATAATCCTCTATGCCGCTTATCCATCTGGTAGTTACCATATGTAGGCTCCTCTCAAAGAAAAAGTTCTGCGACAGCCCTTTCTAAAGCAATCTTTTCATTGCAATTGCCTGATTTGATATCGATATCCGCACGTGCGAGCGATTTAACGGCATTGTGCAGCTTTTCGTCCGAAAACCTATCGCAAGCCGATACCGCCAACTTAGCCGGATAAGTGGAGCCCATGCGGCGTATTGTCATATCTTTGGAACAGCCGCTTTCCAATAGTGTTTTTGCCTGTAAAAGTGTGCGGTACCTAGACGCCATGGCGCCGATGATCGCAAGCGGGTGGTCTCCCTCATCCAGTATAGTGCCCAGCATAAGCATTCCTGTTTTTTTGTCGCCGCGGAAGAAAGCGTCGCTCATTTGAAATACATTGTACTCCAGAGACGGCCTCACTAGACTTTGGATATCATCCAGTGTTATGCTTTCTGCGCTTCCGGCGAAAGCGGAAAGCTTTTCTAATTCATTATCCAAAACAAAAAGTTCGGAGCCGGTATAAAAAACGAGCTGCCTGGCATCATTATCCGATATCTTTTTGCCCTTTCTTTTCGCAGATGATACGATCCATCTTACTAATTCACGCTCTTCAAGCCTTTCGAAGGATACGGGTTCAGCCGCTGACGACAGCGTTTTAAAGCTTGCTCTGCGCTTATCAGCGTTGCCTGTTATATAAAACACAACAGTACAAAGCATATCCCTGAGGCTTTTTATAAAGGGTTCCAAAGCATCTGCATCGGAACCGGCGCCCTTTGCGGATTCGGCAAAGAGTTTGTGATCTTTGACAAGAACGAGCCTCCGCTCCGCCATGAAAGGCATTGTCATGCAGGCGTCACTGATGCAGCCCAGAGACGCATCAGAGGGCATTACCGTAAAGTTCAATTCCTCTGGAGCACCGGATAAAAGCTTTTTTTTCAACGCCTCAAAAGCTTTTTCCTTTACAAATTCCTCTGGGCCAAAAAAGATATATGCTTCCGCAATTTTACCCGCTTCCAAAGAAGCATAAAACTGTGTATGATCCAATTCAATCCCCCATGCCGTGGATTTCATATTTGTTTTCGTCGGCCGTTATGGTTATGGCCCCGTCCTTGTCCGTACGCCATATCCTGCAGCCGGCGTTTGAAAGCCTGTCTAAGGCGGCTGCGGTCGGGTGGCCGTAGGTGTTCCGCGCACCTACAGAGATTACAGCTTCCTCCGGGCGGAGGATATCCAAAAACTCGGCGGAACTTGCGTTGGCGCTACCATGGTGGGCAACCTTCAATATGTCTATATCTTCCGCTTTATCCAGCAGTTCCTGCTCGTGGGCGGTTTCCATATCTCCGGTAAACAACATCTTAAAGCTGCCGTATTCCAGTATTGCTACTACGCTTTCGTCAATATATTCTTTGTCCGCATCCGGATATATACATCTTAACCGAACATTGCCGCCCATGTCCAGCACAGCTCCCGCGCCGAGGTCAAAGATTTTGATGTCCTTTTTGCCGAGCATGGTGGAAATGTGCTGCTGCGTAGCGTGAGGGCCATATACTGCGGAGATATTCACTTTGTCAAGCAATTCGGTTAAGCCGCCCGTATGGTCACTGTGCCAATGAGAGGCAATAAATCCGTCGAGTCTGCCGATTCCCCTGTAATCCAAATATCTTTCCCCTGCGATCGCATAGCCGGAATCCTCAGGATTACCAGCATCAAGAAAATAGTTTCTACCATCCGGCGTCTCGATATATGCTCCATCTCCCTGACCTATATCAAAGATGATGATCTTCAGCTTTCCTTCGTTTTGGTAGATCGGCACAAATATGGAAAGGACAAGCAAAATGGTGGTAGTAATAGCGGTCATTCGCTTTATATACTTCTTTGAGATGAAAAACTTGGAGACAACTATAATCAGAAAGGCATATAAAATATTCGTTAAGAAAGATGGCGAGAACATTTTTATGCTGAACGGTAAGCTTGCGAAAAAATGGGCGACAACCGATATAAAGGCTAAAAGCTTTTCGGTTATAAACGCGAGTGGAATGGCAAGCGGCAGAAAGATTGCGCCCAGGATCGACAGGAGCAACCCCAAAACAACAACTATAGCCGATATCGGCACACAAAGTATGTTTGCGGCAAAGGATAGAAGCGTTATATTACCAAAATGGCTCAATTGTATCATTAGGAGGCCGAATTGCGCCGACAGAGATACGGAGATTATATCACCAAGGAATTTGGGCAAGGATGAAAGCAGGTTTGAAAAAATCGGATTCAACAAAACTATGCCGAGCACCGCGCCAAATGAGAGTTGAAAGGAGGGCTGAAAAAGCTGATAGGGATTGATGAGAAGAAGTACCAATGCTGCTGCACCCATAGCAGTAAGCGAGTCATTCTTACGGCCGAATAGATTGCCCAAAAGCAAAATCGATATCATCAGGGCTGCACGAACGAGTGAAGAGGAGAAGCCCGCCAGCAAACAATACATCAGCAAAAAAGCGACCGTTACTATAAAGATGACGCCTTCCTTCAATCGTAGCTTTCTCAATAAGAACGCAAGTGCCATCGCAACAAAGCCGACATGTAAGCCTGAAAGCGCCAAAAGGTGAGCCAATCCGCTGTTGCGGTAATCATCCATGGTATTCCGGGTGATCTCGGATTTATCCCCCAAAACCATTCCTATTAGTTCCTCGCCGATACTATCGTCTACGGTGTTTCTGACGGCCTCCTCGGCAGATAAGCGGATTCTTTGGGCAAAGCCGTAGAGATCGAGCTTCTCTGATCCTTGTGCGAAACATTGCTTTGTGAAAGCCGTATATGCAATGCCGCGCGAAAGATTGACGCTCCTTTCGTCCATACCACCGGGGTTTCTTTTGTTGCGGTATACGCTGATCTTTGCGCTGGTGTCTATCCTTTGGCCGTATAAGAAGCCCTTGCTTTCCGTATATAGGCAGAGTT
>JAVBOF010000111.1:0-5383 GCA_031550915.1 Eubacteriales bacterium
ATTGAAATTGCAATTGCCGATAAGCAGGAATCTTCTTTCTCTTATAATAACATCGAGATTTGCGCGCAGTCTTTCAATACTGCTTAAGAGTGGCATCCCTGCCATATCCGCTGTAGACATGATGACTTCGCTGCTGAATAATGACCATGTGGAAAAACAGTTCAACCAGTGTAAGGATAGTATCAAGCAAGGGCAGGACCTATATACCGCACTCGGAAAGATGGATGTTTTTCCGCCGTTGTTTATGCGTATGGTGCTGGTAGGGCAGCGGACAGGCAATGTTGACGAGATGCTTTCAGGCTCTGCCGACCTTTTTGATGAAGAGGTGGATAACGCGCTTGAAAAGCTGACGACAGCTATAGAGCCGATTTTGATTATAATACTTTCAGTGATTGTTGGCGCGATAATGCTGACTGTTATGCTTCCGATGATAGATATCATGAACAGCATCGGATGATTATTGAGGTGTAAATCATTGCTTAAACGTATTGACTGGCGCTTTGCCGGGTTTATAACAATAATCATCTTCGTAATTATCATTGCTCTGGTCGTATTGATGCCAATGATAGGTATCTCTGATAATTCCGGGGAAAAAGCGGCAAAGGAAGCCGAAAGGGTAATAACCAAGGCTTTGCAGCAATGCTATGCGCTGGAGGGAAGCTATCCGGCGGATCTTTCATACCTACGCGACCATTACGGTATTACCATAAACACCGAAAAATACATCTATCTTTATGATCAAAACGGCATATCCAATATAAACATGGGCGTGCAGGTTTTGCCGAAGCATTTTGGGGCGGGTGAATAAATTTGCTGAAAAAGGGCGATAAAAGAGGGTCTTCTTTGATAGAAATGGTACTGGTTCTATGTATCATTGCTTTGTTTGCCCTTGGAACAATCCCGTTGATATTATCCGGTAGCAATGCCTACAACGATATAAGCAAAAACCAACTTTTGGAGGGCGACGCGCGAATAGCCGTTTCGTTTATCCAGATGAAGCTCAAACAGAATGATGTCAACGGCAATATATCCGTGCAGGATTCAGGCTTAGGTTCAAACGCGCTACGCATCCAATGGACTGAAGCTAAAAATACGTTTACGTACATTTATTTCCATGAAGAAAAGCTTATGGAATACATTTCAATAAACGGTCAAAAGCCAGACCCTGCTTTGAGCCAGACGATTGCCGAGATAAAAGGATTTGATATAAACCTTTCAGAGAAAGGAAACGAAGTGCTTTACGATGTGGAATATGAATCGAAGGGCCGGGTTAAACGGATATCTTCGAGAGTTGAGCTTCGTTCCGAGAAAGCGGAAGGAGGAAGCCTGCAATGAAGCGCTTGTTTGGTATGAGAAATAAAAAGGGCTTCACTCTGGTTGAGATAATCGTATCTATCGCAGCACTTGCTTTAGCTAGCGGATTTATACTCCAGTTGTTCTTGCTGTCTTCTGAAATGAACAGGAAAGCCGAAGCAGGAAACGAAGCGCTTATGATATCCAAGAGTATAATATCGGTCTTCAAGAGTACTGAAGATCCAGATGAGCTCATTGAAGGTGGTCTTTTTGGCGCAGGCGACCCAGAATACCTTGATAACGGCTGTTTCAGGTTCACGTCTAATTATGATCAGGATTGGAATAAAACGGGTAAGGCAAGCGACGGGTATAAGCTGGAAGTACTGCTTCAGCTGGATGAAGACCGGTCGGCGGATATGAACAAGCTGCAGTATAAGGATGGCAAGTCGGGAGATATAGTACACCAGTATTGGTCGCTTGATATAGGTGTAGATATGGTTAAGGAAAACAAACAGCCGGAAAAGCTATTGGAAAACCATAACGAAAAATATTTTGTTTACCTGAAAACCCAGTAGTCCACTGCGGATCTACGGAGGATTTGATGATAAAAGGTTCAGAAAAAATAAAGAATATCTTTAGCAGGGAAGGCGCGGCGTCAATCCTCGTTATTTTCACGCTCATTTTATTGATAATGTTTGGGATGCTCACGCTTACGACGGCGCTTGCAGGAAAAAGGCTGAGCATGAAAGCTGTAAACTGGGCTAGAGAATACTATCTTTTGGATTCGGCGGCGGAAGCTAAGCTTATGGATATTGACGCGATATTGGCGTCGTGCGAAGAAGACGCATTAAAATATATACAAAATAGAGAATATGAAAAGGAAGCATCGGCCATCCTTTCCGCTGAACAGCACAATAATTTGCAAAAGCTGTTCGCCGGGTCTGAAACTACTTCTGTCATTGCTTTGGAGGAGGCTTTTATAAGGGTCTACCTGATAGACGCATATAATAAGCTAAACGAGTATTCGCAAAACGGGGAAGCAGACGTTGTATTGATAAACGGCTCCGATGAAACGGATCCGGCGGGTTTAGCGGATACCGGCAAGAGTTTGGCGCCGAATATTCTGGGCTACCGTTTTAACGCGGCAGAAGGTGACGAGCAGCAGGATAAAAACCTGGATGTAGCTTTAGAGATAATTAATCCAACGATAGAAATCGAAGGAACGGGAGGCGCGATAAATAGGGCGGAAGGCTATGTTAAAAGATACCGCATAATATCGTGGAAGGAATGGCAACAGCCGTTTGACTATAATCCGCAATGGTGGGACGGCACCATAGATAACGGCGATGATGAACAGACAGCCCCAGACGTTGAAGGAGAGGAAGCACCGGTTTTGGAAGAGGATTAGTCGCGGAGCGGTTTATAAAAATTAAAGGCAAGTATGCCGCAGGGAAACAGTTAATATTAAAATGATTGAATTGAAAAAAGGCCAGTGATAAGGCCTTTTTTCTATGTAGGTTTCTCGGTAAAAAAATCTTTCGTACTTCAATAACAAGATTTTACAAAGTATTTGCAAAACCTATCCAATAGCTGGGCAGCAGTTGCAGCATATCATCAAAACAAGCAGCAGGAAGATGAGGGTTTTATCACCGCACGCGCCTCCGGCATCATCCTTAAACATGCAGCACAGCACCAGGAAGAAGAGGAGCAAAGAGTTATCCTTGCATCCGTTGAAACAGTTCATTTATATCCCTCCCGTTTTTTTCTATTGTAGAATATGTTCTGTATAGGCTTTTGGTTACGGACACAATTCGGTAAAATCAAAGCTTATTCGCATCCCTGCGCGTTTGAAGCGCATATATGTTTATGGTACAATGTGAAGCGTTAGTCAAACACTGACTTGATGAAAGGAACAAAATGGATCCGAATACGTTTAATATACTGGCTCTTGGTATGCGGTACTTTTTTGTGCTGATAATACTCTACATACTTTTTAGGGTCATTGAAAATGCTATGGCTGAATACCGCTTCAATAGACGGTTCCGTGGCGAGGCCGGCGGTTACTCCTCGTTTATTGAATGCACGGATGCCCCCGAGGAATCCTATATAGGGCAGGTTTACGGGATAAAGCGGGAAAACGTCATCGGCAGCAAAAAGCAATGTGACGTTTGTTTGCCTTTTGCGGGGGTGTCTAAGACACACGCGGTCATCTTCCAAAAGGGAGATAAACTTCTTATATATGATTCGGGCAGCTTTGCGGGCACATATATAAACGGAGAGAAGATATCGGGGACCACTCAGCTTTATGACGGCGATTATATAAACTTTGGTGAGATATGCTTCTATCTGCAATTGACTGAAGCGCAGGGGGAGGGTTGATATGCAGATATTCAGAAGACCGAGCGCATCGGGGCTCCTCGTTTTGATAGTTATTTTTGAATTTGCAGCATTTTTGCTATTGGGGCTTTCAAAACAGCCTTTCGATGCTAACGCAATACTCATGGGCAGCTTGACATCTGCGTTGCTGATCATGCAGTATTGCCTTATGACTGCGGCTTGGCAATATATAGACCGCTATATCCTGATAGTTTCGAATATTCTCGCGGGTATCGGTATGATAATGCAATACCGTTTGAGCCCGGAGAATGCGGTAAAGCAGATCGTTTTCCTATTCGTCGGCATGCTTATACTCGCGGCTGTCGTCGTTATTATCAAAAAGGTCGAGTCGTGGGAAAAGACACTTCTTTGGATAATTGGCGGAAGTATTTTGTTCCTTGTTTTGCCTTTTGCAATAGGTACGTCTTCCGGTGGAGCATTGAACTGGATAAACTTAGGTATCATATCGATCCAGCCTTCGGAGTTTGTAAAGATATCCGTCGTTTTCGTAGCTTCGGCAATGCTTTCGAAAAAGCAGAAGAACAGAAAACTATGGCCGTTGCTGGTGTTTATGGCTTTTTGCCTAGCGGTGCTGGCCGCGCAGAGGGATCTTGGAGCGGCGCTGCTCTATGCCGGAACGGTCTTGATAATGTTTTACGTCGCAACCAACAATCTGCTTTTAACTGGCATTGGCGTTGGGTTGGCGGTTGGCGGAGCGGTAGGCTCGTACAAGATGTTTTCCCATGTTCGCGAGAGGGTCGAAATATGGCGGAACCCGTGGGCGGATTATAATGAATCGGGTTTCCAGATTGTTCAGGGCTTGATTGCTCTTGCGAGCGGGGGATTATTTGGCATGGGACTGACCAGAGGGTCGCCGAATTCGGTGCCGGTACGCAATTCCGACTATATATTTGCGGTAATTTGCGAGGAGTTTGGTTTGATTTTTGGAATCGCTTTGCTCGCTTTCTTCCTAGTTTTCATAATTCGCGGAGCATCCATAGCTATGAGGGCACAGAGCCGTTTCCATGCTCTTCTGGCGTTTGGATGCACCTGTTTGCTGACGTTGCAAAGCTTTATAATAGTCGGCGGGGTCATCAAACTGATTCCGCTGACAGGAATTACGTTGCCGCTTGTAAGCTATGGAGGCAGCTCTATGCTAAGCACTATGATACTGATCGGGATAATTCAGGGGGTGGCGCAGAAGAGCGGTGAGTTGGAAGCGCAGGCCGGAGGCAGATATGATGGATAAGATGAAGCGAAACATGCGGATCATGCTGATAGTATTCACAGGTATGTTTGTACTGTTGATAGGCTATACTGCGTATTCTGTACTCGTATACGGCCAAAGATGGTCTGCAAGCCCGTACAATACTAGGATAGCGCAATATAAAAAAAATATCAGGCCTGGAGATATTCTGGACCGCAACGGAGAAAAGCTGGCCACTACGGATAAGAGCGGCAAAAGGATATACAGCAAAGATGAAGATACGCGTTTGGCGGTGAGCCATGTTGTTGGCGACGCTAAGGGCATGACACTTTCCGGAGTGGAATCCATGAAGTCAGCTGATCTGTATGGGCTCAACAACGGCGTCGTTGAAAGTGCGTACCACACGTTGATATCCAAGAACAGTAAAGGCAGTGATATTAAGCTGACTATCGACGCAAAATTGTGTGAATTTGCGTTTGACCAATTGGGCAAATACGACGGCGCTGC
>JAVBOF010000030.1:0-20527 GCA_031550915.1 Eubacteriales bacterium
GCGGTTTCGATCAACTCTAAATTTGCCTCCTTGAACCAAGCCATCCACTGGTGCAGATGGAAATAGGCGTCTTTATTATATTTAATGTCTTCCCGCCTACCATCGTCGGGAATATACCCTTCTTCAATCAAGATATAGCCAACCGGCTTCACGGTTGCTTTGAGTTTGTTCAACGCTTCCGCCGGGCAACCTAATACGTCCATACCAGCCGCTCCGAAAACTACGCAATCATAATTCTTTTCTGTTTTGACTGCTTCGTTAATATCACCAATCACAAACTCACATAAATCATCTACATGAAATTCCTTCGCCTTTTGCAAGGCATACTCTATAAATTCAGGGAATAAATCAATCCCCTTTACTTTGAGGCGAAGTTTTTGAGCAACTTTAACCGATACCGCCCCCTTGCCGCAAGCCAAGTCCAATATTCTTGTCTTGCCCGATATGCTTACATATTTATGAATCAGCTCCGCCATTACATCGGGGTCGCTTCCGAGCTCCCAGAAGTCTTGAAGCAAGTATGGCAAAAAAGGCAGCAATTCTGTCGTCTCCCACGATAACGAACGGACTAGTTTTCCTTCAGTTTCACTCGATATATTCATCTTATTCCACTCCTCGTGAAGATAATTAAATATATACGCAGTATAGCACAAAAACCCGCTCAAAGATTCAAATCCTCAAGAGGGTTTAGAAATGCTTTGTGTTGATAAAAAAGATGCGTTAGTATTGTGTAAAAATACTTTTAAATTAATTCATGAGAAATTGTATCGCCTTGTCAATAACTCTTGAACACGCGACAGTTTCAGGATTGTATATAATTGCCATATGCCCCAAAGCTTGATTTGTTTGAAAGTCTAATTTGTTCATTATTTTATTTTTATCAAGAATTTGTTTAAATCTAAACGTCATATATTTTAATTGATCTTTTTCATTGCTTATTAAAAAAGTTTTTGGCAATGATAGCAGTTCAGGAATTTGTTCCCAAATCATATTTTTATAAGTATCCTGGTTTAAATATCCTTTATCAAAAACCATTGACCGCATACCCCAATAACCAATCGTTTTTTGATAAAAAGTCATCATTCCACAGTCTAATAGGAGACCTTGATAACATTCAAAGCCGGTTCTAGAAATACCAAATACCCTTCTAAGCCTTGGACTTTTCGCGTTGAGCGCCTCCATTGTGGCAAGAACACCACCAGCAGAATGCCCTGAAAGAAATACCTTGTTCGTATCACCATTATATTTATAAATATTATCATAAATCCAATTTGTTGCGGTCGCTATATCAAGAATTTGATCTCTAACTTTTATTTTATCAAGAGCAAGGCGGTAATTTATGTTAAAAACAAGAAAGCCACAGCTTGCCATGTGAAAACCAAACAACCGGTTCAACTCTTTATAACTGCTCATAAAACCGCCGCCATGAATATCGATCAGTACAGGCCTCTTATCATAAACTTTTGCTGGATAATAAATATCAAGAAGATGTCCGCGTATATCATCGTTTGCATAACAGATGTTTTTTTCTTCAACAATTCCTTCAGGGAGAGTCTGATTGGATAATTTTTTGTCATCAGCCTTTTCCCATGATAGCAGCATTTTATTAACCAGATAATTTTTCAAGCTCATTACTTTCCACCGTATAAAAAAGAATACCCTACATTTACATTATAACAAAAAACAGCCCACAGGTTCAAATCCTGTAGGCTGCTTAGAAAATGGCGTGCCTGGGAGGATTCGAACCTCTGACCTTAGGAGTCGGAGTCCTACGCTCTATCCAGCTGAGCTACAGGCACATATTCAATACTGCTGATGCTAACAAAAGACTACGAGGCTCGATTTTCATATTTGCAGCAATATTGATTATAGCATAATGGAGCAATATAAAAATGACGATAATTACTCCGGAGTATAAAAAGATTCGACCGCAAATAATTTGCCGTTGCCTGTATAGTACGCTGAGATTGCGGTGTGGGTAAAGTCTGCATTCAAAATATTTTCCCTGTGCCCCTGACTGTCCATCCATCCCTGCACAAGCATGTCCGCCGAAAGATCATCTTTATTATAACCATAGCAATACAGTAGGTTTTCACCAATATGAGCAGCATTTTCACCCAATACTATGTTACCAAACACCTCAAACTGTTTGTCTATATCCCCTGTCTTTGGTGATACATGATCGAAATAATCGTTATCCGCCATTTCTTTTGCCTTAGAATTAGCAACCGCAAGCACATTGCTGCTAAAAACCAAAGGCTTGAGGCTATTTGCTTCCCTTTGTTGATTGATTTTTTCTAAGATGGATTCAGCTAATACCGTCAAATATTCACCTTGTTCGGCCACCGTTGCCGGCGGGTTATTGGTGCTGTCCTGTACATCGGTAGTTTTTGCAGGCGTTTGAGTCGGGTTCGGAGTAGCAGGCACTTGTGTCATGTTTTCTGCTCCATCCACAGGCATCAATTCCAAGACATATTTATCTTGCGGCGTAGCGGGCGTTGCGGTCCTTGTGGGTGTAATCGGTTCCGTCGCGCTGTCTACCGGTGCAAATACAGGCATTTCACTCTCTTTTTGCACTGCCGGTGTTGATGTTGGATCCGGCGTCATATTTGAACCGTATAAGTCGAACCTGTCGCTAAGATCAATAAAATTGAAAACCCCTGCAAGTATCCCTGTAGCTATTAACAAAATGCATATTATCAATATATACCTCATAAACCTCATAATTCATCTCCCCTGTTTTCGTCAGTTTTTGGTTTGTCCCATTAAAATATATATTCACAACACTTGATTTTAAGACATAAAAAAAAACAGCCGCCTTTCAATAAGGCAACTGTTTTTAAGTAATCGTCTATTTTTTGTTTTGTATTATCTGTGCATGCGCCGCCGCAAGCCTTGCGATAGGTACCCTGAAGGGCGAACATGATACATATGCCAATCCTAGATTATGGCAGAATATTACGCTGCTCGGGTCACCGCCATGTTCGCCGCAAATTCCCAGTTTAATATCAGGACGCGTCTTTCTGCCTAATTCAACTGCCATTTGCATAAATTTACCAACGCCTGCTTGGTCGATCCTCGCAAACGGATCTGATTCATATATCTTGCGGCTATAGTAGTCGTCGAGGAATTTACCCGCATCATCACGAGAAAAACCAAAGGTCATCTGAGTTAAATCGTTGGTACCAAAGGAGAAGAATTCCGCTTCCTTTGCAATAGCGTCAGCCGTTACACATGCTCTCGGTATTTCAATCATTGTCCCAACGAGGTATTTTAGTTTCGCATTTTTTTCCTGTATAACCTTCTCGGCTATTTCTACGACGATATCGCGCACAAATTTCAATTCCTTGACTTCGCCTACAAGTGGTATCATGATCTCTGGTATAAGGTTTATATTCAACTCTTTATTTACTTCTATGGCGGCTTCAATAACAGCCCTGGTCTGCATTTCAGCGATCTCCGGATACGTTACGCTGAGTCTGCATCCCCTGTGCCCCATCATGGGATTGAACTCATGCAGGCTTTCGATGGTTGTTTCCAGCTCCTCATAACTCATGCCCATATCCTTTGCCAAAGCCTCTATATCGTCCCTCTGAGTCGGCAAAAACTCATGCAACGGCGGATCGAGGAAACGTATAGTTACAGGCCTTTCCTGCATTGCCTTATATATGCCTTTAAAATCTTCCTTCTGCATTGGAAGCAGTTTATTAAGGGCTTTTATCCGCTGATCCGCTGTCTTTGAAAGTATCATTTCCCGCATAGCCGGTATCCTGTCCTCATCAAAGAACATGTGCTCTGTACGGCAAAGTCCGATCCCTTCAGCACCGAATTCGATAGCCTTAGCCGCATCGTGCGGAGTATCCGCATTTGTGCGGACCTTCAATTTGCGGATGGCATCCGCCCACCCCATCAAAGTGTCAAATTCATCGCTCATCTGGGCGTCTATGGTCTTGATTGCTTCGCCATATACCAAGCCTGTGCTTCCGTCGATCGATATAAAGTCACCCTTTTTTATTGTCTTACCGCCGGCAGTAAAAATGCCCTCTTCTTCATTTATACTTATATCAGAGCATCCCGCAACACAGCAGGTGCCCATTCCTCTCGCAACTACGGCGGCGTGTGATGTCATTCCGCCTCTTGCAGTCAATATACCTTCCGAAGCATACATACCTTCTATATCTTCCGGAGACGTTTCGGCGCGTACCAATACGACTTTTTCTCCTTTGTTCGCGGCTTCGACGGCATCCTCCGGTGAAAAATAAACCTTCCCACAAGCGGCGCCAGGCGATGCGGGCAGACCCTTAGCTATTGGCTGGGCATTTTTTAGGGCATCCTTATCAAACTGTGGGTGCAGCAATGCGTCCAAGAGCTTGGGATCAACACTTAAAACGGCTTCTTCCTTGGATATCATGCCCTCATTTACCAGCTCAACAGCTATCCTCAGCGCTGCAGCCGCCGTCCTTTTACCATTTCTGGTTTGCAGCATAAAAAGCTTGCCCTTCTCTATGGTAAACTCCATATCCTGCATATCTTTATAATGGTTTTCGAGTTTGTTAGCCGTATCTACAAACTGTTTATATACGTCCGGCATGGCTTCAGCCAAGGTCACGATCGCCTTCGGCGTACGTATTCCGGCAACAACGTCCTCACCCTGGGCGTTTATTAAATATTCCCCGTACAGCCTTTTTTCCCCGGTGGAAGGATCACGCGTGAAAGCGACACCCGTGCCGCAATCGTCGCCCATATTGCCAAATACCATAGCCTGCACGTTTACCGCCGTTCCCCAATCCCCGGGTATATCATTCATCCTTCTATACACAATCGCGCGCGGGTTATCCCAGGAACGGAAAACTGCCTTTACGCTTTCCATCAATTGCATAAAAGGTTCCTGGGGGAATTCATCGCCCTTTTCTTTCTGATATAAAGCTTTATATTGCTTGACTACTTCCTTCATATTTTCCGCAGAAAGATCCGTGTCCTGTTTGCAGCCGTTCTTTTCTTTTATATCTTCAAATATCTTTTCGAATTTGGCCTTTTCTATCTCCATAACTACGTCAGAGAACATTTGTATGAATCTGCGGTAACTGTCATAAGCAAATCTGTCATTATTTGTGAGCTTTGCCAATCCCTCGACTGTAACGTCGTTCAATCCCAAATTCAATATAGTATCCATCATTCCGGGCATCGAAGCGCGGGCTCCTGAACGCACCGATACGAGAAACGGGCTATTAATATCGCCGAATTTCTTACCGTTAATCTCCTCAGATTTCAGCATGGCGGCTTTTATCTGTTCAATTATCTCATCTGCAACTATCTTTCCATCATCATAATAGCGTATGCAGGCCTCTGTTGTTATTGTGAAACCCTGCGGCACCGGCAAACCAAGTGAAGTCATTTCTGCAAGATTTGCGCCTTTCCCTCCCAAGAGATTTTTCATCGAAGCATTTCCTTCGTTGAACATATAAACATACTTTTGTGACATTGGCATTTCCTCCCGATCAAAAAATTACGCGCTATTCTTAAATATTACATCATAGATACTATTTAAGGCAATACCCGCTTCCGCTAAAATCGTAAAGCTTAATTGATAAATCAGCGTGTTTGCTCAAATATTTCTGCATCAAAATGCAGGCTGTCGCAGTCTCTTCTTTTTCGTCATCCATCCGCCCCAATCCAGAGACTTTAACAACGCTGTATTCCTGCATTTTTTTTAATACATTCTCATCCAACAGGGTTTCTTCACCAAGGTTCGCGGTTTTATCAGAGCATACGTCACATAACATGCCGCCGCCACCGATATCGAAATGAGCTTTCCCCCGGATCTTACTGCCGCAACTTAAGCATATGTTGAATTCCGGTTTGTAACCGATCAATTCGGTAAGCTGCAAAAGAAAGATAAGCAGGGCGTTTTGACATGACAAAACGCCTTCTTCAAGTTTTGCCAATACGTTGATGAGCATATTGAATAAGGCATTGCTTTCCTCTCCGGGGTTTGCAAAATGCTGGCACACCGCAAGCATATATGACGCGGTCGAAAATTTTTCAATATCCGAAATGATATCGAAGAACATATGGCGGACTGAACAGGATGATACCGAATATCTGTCATCCTTTTTGAAGAGCTCAAAATCTCCGTAGCAAAATAGTTGGGATGATGACAGTAATTTGCTTTTTGGCCTTCGGCATCCCCTAGCCGCAGCATCGATCCTGCCCAATTCACGGGAAAACAGGGTCAGTATCCTATCATATTCTTTATAGTTTACATACCTGCATACTATCGCCCTAATGTTAATAGAGTTCATTTGACCTCAATACAATACAATCTAGATAAAGCTTATTTATCCATATACCGTTTATAATAAAGATAATCCCAAATCGATCCGGTTATCGAAAAATTATACCAGGCTTGTATCCTCTCTAAAGCTTCCTTCTTCTCGTTTTGCGAAAACCTATCATGTCCGTCCATTTCAGCACCTCCTATAATATAAGGGTGCCTCAAATACGCAAATAAATGACTTGTAATACTTGCTATTATTACAAGTATTTATTCATATCCTAATTCCTTCATAACGCTTGTGCTGTTTCTCCAATCGGGCTTTATTTTTACCCAAAGATCGAGAAAGACCTTTTGGCCAAAAAGTTTTTCGATATCTACGCGGGCCTGGCTGCCTATTTTCTTCAACATTTCCCCGTTTTTACCAATAATTATACCCTTGTGCGATTTCTTGTCGCAAAGTATAACGGCGTTGATCTCCAACACTTCGCTGTCTTCCCTTGGTTTTATAGCCAATATGTCGACTCCTACGCCATGAGGGACCTCTTCCTTTAGAATCAACATGGCTTTTTCGCGTATTATTTCTGCTGTAATAAGCCGCTCTGGCTGGTCGGTCACCATGTCGTCCGGGAAGTATTTCGGCCCGGGAACAAGTTTAGATCGCAGCACATCTTCCAACTCATTCAAATTTGCGCACGAAAGCGCGGATATCGCCACACAATCCTTTATCCCCTTAGTATCGGATACTTCGAGCTTCAGCTCATTTAATCTATCGGCTGCAACCTTGTCCATTTTATTTAAAGCTACAATTACGGGAGCCTTGTTTTGCTTTAGCTTTTCCAGTATCTCCGTATCACGAATGCCGATGCCTCTTGCCGCATCCACGATAAAGAGTATCGCTTCGACTTCTTCTACAGCATTGTAGGCGGCGCGCACCATATATTCCCCCAGTTTTGTCCTGGGATTATGTATGCCCGGAGTATCCAAAAAAACAATCTGATAGTCTTCCTTGCTTAAAACTCCCATGATCCGGTTGCGCGTGGTCTGCGGTTTGCTCGTTACTATAGCTATCTTCTGCCCTATCATGGCGTTCATCAATGTGGATTTACCAACATTTGGGCTCCCTACTATCGCCACGAAGCCCGATTTGAATTCTTTATCCAATCTTTTGTCCTTTCAAAGCCATTTTCTATTCAATATCCTTGCCGCTAAAAGTATGCGGCAATAGATCCTTAAGCTTGTTTATTATATATCCGCCGCTATTCTTTGCGGATATAACATCGATATCCTCATCACCATCAAACTCGGCTATCGCCTGCCGGCAGACGCCGCAAGGGTAGATGTAGCTGTCACTATTAGATATTATCGCGACCGCACGAAACGCCCGCTTGCCCGATGATACAGCATTGTAAAGGGCCACACGCTCTGCGCAGCACGTAATGCCATAGCTCGCGTTTTCAATATTGCTGCCGGTATACATTTTGCCATCCTTTGTGAGAATGCACGAACCAACCGCAAAATGTGAATAAGGCGAATATGAAAAAGCCATGGCTTCTCTCGCCTTCTCTATGAGTGTAGAATAATCCGTTTCCAAACCAGTCATCTCCTTAGGTCGACAGCGTCCATAATATCTCTCTGTGCTTTCTGCATAGCCTTTTCATCATCATCCGATATATGATCGAAGCCCATAAGGTGCAAAGTCCCGTGTACCGCCAAAAAAACGAGTTCCCTTTCAAAGCTGTGCCCGTAATCCCCGGCTTGAATATATGCAGTTTTTGCAGATATAGCTATGTCCCCCATATGCGTTTTGATACCTTCCATACCGAGGTCCCCGCTATCCATACCTTTCATAACACAGGGAAACGAAAACTCATACATTGGGAATGACAGAACGTCTGTTGACTTATCCATCCCCCTAAACTCTTGGTTTAGTATCTTCATTTCTTCATCACTGGTTATCAATATATCTATACTCGCATCAACGCCTGGCATAAAAATCGAAAAAGCCATAGCTAACGCTTCTTTGATCTTATTAACTGATGCTTCGCAAATGTCGATTTCAGACTGTTCGTTTTCAAGGATGATATCAATCATGGTTCAACCGTACACTTTCAATGTCCGGGTACTCTATCCTCTTGTGCATCATACTTTCAAAAATGGTGCAAAAAGCATCGCTGATCTTCCTTATATCCAGGAGCGTAAGTGGGCAATTATTCAACTGTCCGTCTTCAACTTTTGCATAAACCAGTTTTTCGACGAGGTTCCTCATCTTCTCTTCATCCAGATCCTGTGCCGCGCGAACAGCAGCCTCAACAGTATCCGCAAGCATTATTATCGCCGCTTCTTTGCCTTGCGGCCTCGGGCAATTATATCTGTAGTCGTCTGGAGAAACGTCTTTACCACTTTCCAATGCTTTATTATAAAAGTATGTCATAAGAGTGTCCCCATGATGCTGGTGTATTATCTCACAAACCGTACGGGGCAATTTCCCCTTTTGGGCAAGCGCCAAACCGTCTGCAGGATGCGAAGAGATCACTTCATAGCTCTCCATCGGATCCATTTCGTCATGCGGATTCACACCCTGCAATTGGTTTTCCTTAAAATAGTATGGATTGCGCAGCTTTCCGATATCGTGGTAGAAAGCGCCGACCCTTGCCAGCAAGGGGTTTGCAGAGACTGCATAAGCGGCGGCTTCTGAAAGATTCGCGACGACCACGCTGTGATAATACGTACCGGGCGCTTCCATCATAAGCTGCTTTATGAGCTGTTGATTCGTGTTGCACAGTTCCAGCATCTTTGTCGGCGTCAATACATTGAACATGGCTTCCCATATCGGGAGCGTTCCGATACAAAGCACGGAGCATAATACGCCATTGCCAAACATAGTCAGGGCATTTACAAGGTTTTCCTGCAGATTTATTCCCGTTATCAGCCCCGTGGCAAATACCAATACCGCCCCTGCAATTCCGGTAGTTATACCAGCGAGCATTATAGATGAACGGTTTTGCACTTTTCGCATGGCATATATGCATATACTGCCGCAAAACAGAAATACCGCAAGGCTGTAAAATGCCTGGATATCCGTGACGCCGGAGGCCATCATTGCGCTAATAAGTACAGTCGTTATAAGGTTAATCATAAGCGCGACCCGCGCCGAGACAAGAATGCAAACAAGCATGCCGGCAAGAAAGACAGGCGCGGTTTGCGCGCCGAGTCGAATAGCAACGATACTGAGAATAAATGTCAGCGCGACTACCGCGCTTATCAGTATCATTGTGGAAAACCGTTTAATTATCCAGCCTTCAAAGTTTTTGGTATACCCGGCAAGTACGATCATACCAAATATAATGCAGACCGCGATGCCTATATACAGATTATAATTCAGCTCCCCGTTATCCACCACGCCAAGCTGCTTCAGTAGGGCGAGTTGCTTCTCATTTACTATATCCCCTTCACGAATAATAGCCTGGCCTTTTTTATATACGACTGGCTGTACCGCATCTTCCGCCTTTTTACTTTCCGCCAGGGTCCCCTCTTCATCAAAAAGCATGTTGGCTTGGAGATTCTTCTGTATCCCTTTTATAACTAGGTTACAAATGCTCGGTTCAAACTTCCTCTCGTCCAGCATGCGTTGGGCGTCATTTACCGTCTTTTCCATCTGCTCAACCTGTATGCCTTCGTTCAAAGCGCCATTCAAGAAAGCCATCGTCGAGTTTTTTATGTTTATCAATTCAGCCTCTGTGGCGCCTGTTATCCCAAAGATCATATCGTCGGTTATTCCGTCGACAGGTATTATCTGCCTGATTGATTCAAGCTCGTCCAACGACAGGTCGGACGGAGAATTGTTTCCAGCCTGTATTTTCTGAGAATAATAATCTGCGCTGATCTTTTTCCCTTCCAATACAGCTGCAAAAAAGACGTCAACATTTTTTTCTACTTGCGATGTGATACGGTCGTCCAATTTGAATATATCATTTACGCCGTCACTGGCTTCCGCCCTCAGCTCTTCCGTTGATATCTCGTCCACAACTTCCCTGCCCGCAGTAATCATCTCCGGTGCAACGTCGCCAATTTCCAGAGAAAACTGCCGCGGTATAGTTTGTAATACGGTGAGCGCGAACAAGAGGATTCCAAGTATAATCACAGTCAAGAAAGCAGCGATCGGCTTGTTTCGGACGTGCTCATTAGCTTTTTCTTTTTTGTTTATACTATTTTGATCCGGTTTCGGCATCATTATCTCCATTCAATATGTGTTTTCACACAGCAAAGAAATAGTCTTCTATCATTAGGCAAAGTGCATGATATACGGGCAAATGCAGTTCCTGCACTTCATAGGTCTCCTTAGCGGGGACTTTTATTACCGTATCCGCAATTTCATTCATCTTGCCTCCCTGCTCTCCCGTAAGTGCAATGACGTTCAAGCCTTTTGCTTTAGCGGTATACCCTGCCAGAGCCACGTTTCTGGAATTACCTGAAGTAGAGATACCTATAAACACGTCGCCTTCCTCACCTAGCCCCATTACTTGCTGCGCGAAAACCATTTCACCTTCCACATCGTTTATAACTGCTGTAATGAGCGAATTTGCGGATAGGGCAACTGCCGGAAGAGCGGTTTGCAGTTTTTCAGGCCAGTCGTTCTCGCCGGATAGATTTTTAAGAGCCATAATAAATTCCGCGTTTGGGTGACGTTTTTTTATAAAGCTTTTCATCAATTCTCCAACTATATGCTCGGCGTCCGCAGCACTTCCGCCATTGCCTGCAAGCAAAAGCTTGCCGCCATTCTCATAGCAACGTACTATGGTTTCAAAGGCTTTTGATATATCCAGCTTACAACATTCAAGTGCTGGATATTTTTCTATCAGTGCCAACAAGAATTTGTTTTCATAAGCTTTGTACATATTTACCTCAATACTTTCCATACCAGTGTATCCCTACAAGTCTTTCAAAAATACAATATAATTATATTATCCAACAATGCTATGCTCAAGAAATATTTGCAACCGACACTATATAGTTTTTTTGGCGGCTCTCTTTTCATGGTTATCATATGCCTTTATGATGTTTTGAACAAGCTCATGGCGAACCACATCCTGATGGGTCAGGCGTATTATTTCGATATCATCGATACCTTTCATAACCGATAACGCATGAACCAGACCGGACTTTTTATCTCCCGGCAGATCTATCTGCGTTATATCCCCTGTAACTATAACCTTGCTGTTTTCTCCAAACCGGGTCAAAAACATCTTCATCTGTTCTTTGGTGCAGTTTTGAGCTTCATCCAGTATTATAAACGCATCCGACAGAGTTCTTCCGCGCATATACGCCAAAGGAGCCACCTCGATACTGCCTCTTTCCGTCATCTTTTGATAAGCCTCAACGCCAACGAACTCATAAAGCGCGTCATAAAGCGGACGCAGATACGGATCTACCTTGTTTTGCAGATCGCCCGGCAAAAAGCCAAGCTTTTCTCCTGCTTCAACCGCCGGTCGGGTAAGAATGATCCGGCTGACTTCCTTGCTTTTAAATGCCAGAACAGCCATAGCCATTGCCAGATAGGTCTTGCCCGTTCCCGCAGGCCCCACGCCGAAGACTACCGTGTTCTTTTTGATGGCATTGATATATTTTCGCTGTCCGACAGTTTTACAGCGCACCTGCTTTCCCCTGTATGTCACCGCGATAACGTCGGACATGATATCGCCTATCAAATCATCGTGGCCTTCCCTTGCAAGCTCTATAGCGTAACGTATACGGCTCCGGTCGATCTTCTCATTCTTTCGTATCATTTCAAGCATACGGCCGATGACCGTCTTTGCCAGTTCTACCTTATCGTCGTCGCCCCGCAGCATGATCATAGTATCCCGCGCGCTTATAAATGCTCCGGTTTCGGCTTCGATTATCCTTGCGTTTTCGTCAAAATTACCAAACAGCGTGATTATATGATCGAGTGTATCTACACTTATACCACGTTCTGTTGCTTGTCCCATCTCGTTCTCCATAAAAGCTCCTTAAATAATTTACTGTTCACCGATATTCAACGGCATCTCCATTGCAATATCCTCGATCGTTTCAACGTATGCCACTGCTTTTATCGTGCCTGCATCGGATGGCATAAAAACAACATCCTGGGCGGTTATCTGCGCATTATGCGGTATATCCGCCCTTGCTTTTTCCAATGCTGCCGCCGATAGCCTGGCACAGATCTCCTTTTCATCTGCGTTTTTAAACTGGACGTCTACCTCTTCATATTCTTCGGTAATAATTTCAACAGGCAAAAACATATTCTTTGAAATCAGCTGTCTGCTGGTTTTTATTGTATTATAGTACTTAAAAAGCGGAGGCGTGCCATTTAACATCATTTCGATATCGAAAAACTTTAGATACCGCTTCTGCGCTTTTCTGCCCGTAATATTGCTCAGCCTATTCTGGTCCGGCAGTTCCGCGCTTCCTTCGTACCACACCCTTCCCTGCACTATACCGCTGGAATGAACATAATCCACACCCTCATCCGTTGCAATAACACCGCTGATCAAAACCTGATTTTTACGGATCATTTGCCCGACTTCCCTTACGGGTTTACCTTCAATTACTATCATTCTTCCTAGTATGCAATCTTTAGACGCGATAATATTGGACGGTCCTGCAAACATAGAATCCGGAGGCCTGACGGCTTCTACGATCTCCAGATTCAGCCGTACACCTTGAGCGTATAAACTGGCCCACGCAATACGCTTATCTTCAATTATTAGTTTGTCTTTTATAGCTTTTGTATCTATACCGTATTTCCAACAACCGGGCTCAGCGCCCATCTCTTTTAGTTGTGCCAGCAATTCTTCATCAGATATTATCTCATTGCCTTTGATATCTACGACCCATACGAAAGAAAAAGCGGCTACTATGGCAAGTATAAAAACCAAAATGCCAACAAGTAACGCTATCCTGTATCTAAATATTCGAATTCCTTTCATCAAGCCTTCTCTTGATATTATGGAAAAATCCATTGAAGCTTGTATACAGATCGCGGAGAATTTGCTCATCGAGGTTTCGGGGATTTTCAGAATCATTTCTGTGTTGCTTGTTCGATCAATATTTTTAAGTTCAATACCCTCGTGTATACAATTATTAATAAGCGTTTCCAGCCTGTTGCCGGTCACCCTGATTTTAACATAACCAAAAAGAAAATTCCACCTGTCACGTATCAATTCATGCCCTCCCCGATGAATACCAGAGATTCGATTTCGCCATATACGATGATGCAATCAGAGCTCATTTCGATCAATTCAAAATCCCTGCCAGCCAATTGTATAATTCCGATACTAGTTTCAGCGCGAACGATATACTTTGAATACTCTATCAATCCTTTATGGTTTTCTAAAAAAAGCTCGTCCCTGCCCGTTATGCTGAGTTTTGGTAAGTCAAGCAATATTTCCGGGGAAAGCTGCATATATTTTATAGCTTTTCTATTTGCTCTTCTTTTCCGCTTTTTCAAAAAACGCACCTCGATACAACCGTTTATTATATCTATGCCAATGGCTGCGGATTCATAACAAATTGCACATCAATTGATTTCTCCGTTGGATTCAGAAAGATAAAATCATTGTTTTGTAAAAGATATTATGTTAGAATTGCATTTGTAATATAACCCGGCATCCGGAGAGGTATCGAAGTGGTCATAACGGGGCTGACTCGAAATCAACAGCAAAATTTCATATGGAAGGGTATCGAAGTGGTCATAACGGGGCTGACTCGAAATCAGTTTGAGGGAAACCTCACGTGGGTTCGAATCCCACCCCTTCCGCCAACCGAGCAAAATCCGAACCCCAAACCTATAATGTTAGGTGAGACGTTCGGATTTCTCATTTTCCTACATAGAGATTAAAAGTTACCAGACTAGGAATCATGCAAACTGGCCCAAGCAGCACTACTATCAGCAGGTTAATAGGTTATTTTCCTTGTCAGTTACACGAAAGCGAGTCCATAACCTCGCCTATATCGGCGCTAATGCAAATAGACTGTTTCTCAATTTCCCTTGGGCAAACCGCCTCACCCAAATTAATACACGCATAGATTGCAGCAGGATTTTGGGCGGTCATCTGCCAGAAGGGGTACTTGATGATTACCGGCGTATTTCCACCGACGCCTAACTCCAGATACAGTGTTTTGATATTACGATGCCTGCGGATAAAATCCTCATACCGGTTGTGGGCGGCATGCCAGCCATCATCCTGCACAAAAGTATGGTCACAGTGCAGGTTCATGGACATCGGTTGCCCGCACTTTGGGCAATGCGGGACAAGCTCTGTAGGAACCCGTAAATCTTTTTGCTCCTTAATCATGGCATTAATCGTTTCTACATTATCATAGGTTTGGTTATGACACGGAGCAGAGCATTGCCATAGCCCATAATCACCCTGGGTATAAAATAGCTTATGCTTATCGACACCTGCTCTTTGAAACTGGTGGTCCACATTGGTGGTGATGACAAAATAGTCTTTATCACCCACCATATCCAATAGTTCAGCATACGGTTTCCCAACAGGCGCAGTATAGCGGTTTATTTGGATATGGCGGCTCATGTACGCCCAGTATTCTTCTAACGATTCATAGCGGTAAAATGTAGCCGAATACATATCATGGAAATGGTATTTGGCGATAAACTCTGCAAAGTTCTTCTCAAAACGTTCGCCGCTATATATTAGCCCCGCTGCTGTCGAAAGGCCCGCGCCTGCGCCTATAACAACGGCCTCCGCACGGTCGATGGCCTGCTTTAGCTCATTTATTTTTTCTGAGTAGTCGTTCGTAGATTTCATAATCGGATTCCTTGAAAACATTAAAGATCACCTTTATTTTGCTTTGCCTTCCGGCAATAAATTGGTTGACAGTTTGAAGCGCAATATCCGCTGCTTTCTCATTGGGGAAATGGAATTCTCCAGTGGATATGCAGCAGAACGCGATGGATTCTATATTGCTCTGCACTGCCAGTGCCAAACAAGAGCGGTAGCAGGATGCCAGCAAGGCACAGTCCCTTTTTGTTAGTGTGCCGGTGATGATTGGGCCCACCGTATGCAGCACATATTTACTGGGCAGGTTGAATGCCTCGGTAATTTTGGCGGTGCCGGTCGCTTCCGGTTTTGTCTGGCCTTTCATCAGTTCACTACAGGCAAGTCGTAGTTGGATGCCTGCAAAGGTATGAATGGCATTATCGATGCAGCCATGGCAGGGCGCAAAACATCCAAGCATTTGACTGTTTGCGGCGTTGACGATGGCATCCACCTGCAATGTGGTAATATCACCCTGCCAAAGGTAGAGATTACTACGGGCCGGTGTTAGGTCATCAATATTCGTGATGCCTTTATTGCGTATTTCTTCTTGTAGGTATTCATCCTGTATTGCCAGAAACTTGCCGTCTATGGGCAAAGCAGGGCGGATATTGAACAACGAACGCAAAAGCGCCTGCTTTTCTAATGTGCTGTCCGGGATGATAACATCCTTGAACCGGGGCTGCTCATGGAGCAACGCCTGTATTAAAAAATCTAATCGCTCCGTCTGTGTCATTATGCCCTCTTTTCCACGGCATCTACCGGACAAACTTTATAACAGTTCCCACAGTGAAGACAATGCTCCTGCACAATAAACGCGGGTGTTCTATTCAAATCAATACAGTTCTGTGGGCATTTAAAATAGCATTGTCCGCATCCGGTGCATTTATCCGTTATATAGTATCCTTCATTGATTTTCTTTCCCCCGCCGAATGAGAAGGCAGCCCGCTCAATGGGCTTTTTTGATAAATCAAACCATTCGCCTATGCCTTCATAAAGTTGAAATACCGTCAAGGCAATCCGTGAAGCATCGTCTGGATAAATCGCATTCATATAGGGATTTTTATGAAACAATTGCGGCAGTCTGTCTGCACCTATCTCACGAACCCTACCGCGTGCGCTTACTGCTACACAGGATAGGGTATCCTCGCCTTTCATGCCTGTCAGTGCCATATAGCCTGTGCTTTTCAACCGTTTATAAAAGCTCTTTCCTTTGGCAGTGAGGAAATACAGGCTATCATCGTCATGGTCCATCATATCGATGGCACAAGTGACGGGCAGGCCGTCATCATCAACCGTAGCAACGACGGTGGAATGAATTTCGTTCATGATATACGCGAGGTAATGCTTTTCTTCCATACGGTTTCCTTTCCGGGGATATTTCTAACATTAGGGTACGGCTATATCTCCATTCTGTAAAGTAGGCACAATATTGTGCGGTAGTATCCGCGTGGTAACTATTGGGCGTTTCTAAGTTCAATGGCATTCGCCGGGCATACCTGATAGCAGTTACCGCATTCATCGCAGCGTTCTCCGCAAATTTTATAAGGCGAACCCTCTGTAATGGCCTTGAATGAACAGGCTTCTTTACACGCTCCGCACTCAATACAGTTGTCGTTAATATGCAGCCCCGCATAGATGGGCTCTGCGCCACCATATGCAAAAGCGGTTCGCAGGACTTTGTGGTCGCGGCTCACCATAGCATAATCAAAATCGTAAAGCTCTCCTCTTGCCTTGTATAGCACAAAAATTCTGGTATCAGGATATTTTTTAATATCATAAACAGCGACATTGAAATTCCGGTCGGTTTTTGCTTTTTCTTCCACCTCAGCCATCGTCAACTCCCGCACATCACCCGATATTCGGATGGCATAGCCTGGCACAAAATGAGGCAGATTGTTTTCATCATGCTGTACCTTAGAGTCAGGGTACATACCACTAACCGCCAGTGTTTTGTGCTTGGTAAGCTGCTCATAAAACGGCTTTACCGTCATTGTCCGCAGATAAATGCCCTCATTATCATAACCAAAGAAATGGGCAATCCGCGATTCTACGTCACGGCCGTTCCAGGTTGCAAATGCTAGGCAACCCACATTGTCAAAATATTCGTAAATCTCCCTTATTTGCATGATAATTCTCCCTTCAATTGCCTATATTTCTTAACCGCGTAGGCTGCGGTTTCTTTCATTAAATCAAAAGAGAATGTCTCTGTATTATCCTCCGAAGCATTGGATACGGAATTGATATCGATGATATAAAATCCACTTTCATTCTCGATAATATCCATGCTTCCGGTTTCAATTTCCAGCAAATCCATGGCGCGGACTGCCGTTTGCTTTATTTCATCGCGGCAATCCGCATACGGCGCATAGGTGGAACCCAAATGATAAGCGGACAATCCGTTTTCCGTGACACTGCGCTTAAGAATCAACCGGCAGGCATGGTCTATAATTTCGATTCTGGTTAAAAACCCGTAAGCAGGGCGGATATACTGCTCTGCAATGTATTCAATGTGCGGCGCACTGCCCATACAGTCGCGGAGCTGGTCCTTATCATGGACGATAAACGTATAATTCGTCCGTCCGCCACAATCGGGCTTTACAATGCAAGGGTACTCAATGGCGGTGCTTTGCGTGATATTGGCGGGCGTAAAAACACCATACACCTTTGGTACCTGAAAGCCATGCCGGGCAAGCGTATTGGTAGAGTGCTCCTTGCTAATCTCGTAATAATGGGCATTAGCCGGATTGACCATGGGGATGTTATTCTGCTTGAGCAAATCAATGATGCCCGGCATCCTGTCCAAAGACTTTTGATGCCCCCGGAACACAGAACTGGCAAAAACCCGGCTGATAATTAGGTTACAGGCTAATATCGCTTCTTCATTGCCATCTTCCTGCAAATCAAAGAGTATGGCCTCGATGCCCATATTGTTTATGTTGTCGCATAGCGCGTAGCTGGACCATTCATGTGATTCATATAATATTCCGATACTCATATATCAATCCTCATTATTTCTATTTGGACTTATCCAAGAAGGTGGTAAGCTGTTCTGTCTGCGGACAATCCAATGCCTTGATATCCCCATACTCCACAATCCGTCCGTCATCCATAAAGATAAAGAAGTCGGCGAACTTGCGTACAAACGCCATCTCATGCGTGACAAAGAAGAAATCAATGCCCATCTGTTTCAGCAGAGTAATGGCTTCCAGTACTTCATGCGTTAGGATAGGGTCCAGCGAAGCGGTGGGTTCGTCAAGCAACAACAGCTTGGGATTGGTTGATAAGGCGCGGGCGATGGCCGCGCGTTGCGCCTGACCACCCGATACATTTTTAGGCAGTTTGTTTGCCTGCTCGGTTAGCCGTAGCGCGGCAAGCAGTTCATCCGCTCTTTTTTCAGCCTGTTCTTGGGGCTGCTTTTTTATTTTGGACAGGATAAGCGTCATGTTTTCCTTCAAGGTCAAATGCGGGAACAGATTGTGCTTTTGGAATACAAAGCCCAGTTCTTCTTGATAGTCCCGGATACTTTGCTTGGTCAGCAACACATCATTCACACGGATGCTTCCGCTGTCCGCTGGTTCCATGCCGGATATCAACCGCAGCAGGGTTGACTTGCCACAGCCTGACGCGCCGATGATGGCGATGGCCTGCTTATCTTCCACTTGGATAGAAAGCCCATTCAAGATGGATTTATCATAACTTTTGGTTACATTGTCCAGTTCAAACCTCATACCGCGAGCCTCCTGCCGATATACTGCGCCAGCATGGAAAGGGGGATAGTGATAATCAAGTAAGCAACCCACATAATTAGATACCCCTCAACCGACGCCCAATTGCTCGCTGAGATTGCCGTAATGACATAGGATATTTCGGATATGGATACGATTTTTAACAGCGCCGAGCCCTTAATAATCGACGAAAGATTATTGATAAGGGATGGCATTAACGGGCGGATCATCTGCGGGAAAATGATGTACCGGTACTTTTGAACCGCGGTAAAGTGGTATAGGTCCATCACAATGTATTGCTCTTCATCGATGATTTTGATGGCGCTGTCATAGGCGTTTGCCAGATATGGCGCCATATACAGGGTCATCGCAATGATGCCGAGCAGAAACTTATCGCCGATGCCCGCAAAATGCCCCAGCACATAAACCGCCAGGAAAATCATCACCAACAAAGGCGTCCCCATAACGATTTCTTTAAAGATCACGGCAATGGCCTTAATAAAAGGAACCTTGCTCTTTGCCATTTGATATAGGAAAAACCCAAGTATCATGCTAAAAAGGAGCGTCAGGATGCTGGATAGCAGTGTATTCCATAATCCCTGTAACAATAGATTGCCGCTATCAAGAATCAGGTGGTACCGGGGGTTGTCGGTGACATTCATAAAGATGAACACCAACAACCCTGCAAATAGACCGCCTGCCAGAATATATTGAATGGTCGCAGATAGTTTTTTCATGGTTTTATTCCGGTTTGTTAATGATATAATTGAGCCCTAAATTTTCATCCTGCAAGTATTCGCCAATGGCCTTATCGTACTTGGGCGCTAATTTGCTATATAAGCCATCTGCTTCATACATGGTCGCAATAAAGGCGTTTGCTTTTTCAAGCAGTTCGGTATTACCCTTTTTAACGGCCATTGCAGACTCGCTGACATCGGGGATGCCCCAATAAATCTGTGTGGTATCCGGGTAAGCGGTGTGGTCGCCGATAATGGTATTGGCACCCACCAGAATATCCGCCGTACCGTTATTGATTTCCATCAAGGCACTAGCGATCTCTGTCATTTCGTTTACTTGTACGCCATAAGACTGTGGCACGGAAACAGATATGGTTCCCGCCAACCCTACCACGCGGGCACCTTTAGAAAACAGTTCTTCCGGTGTTGTATCTTCCGTTATGTTGTTTTCCGCCGCCCAATCTTTATTGAGCAAAGCAAGTGTCCGGCCGTACAGGTATGGCGTGGAAAAATCCACTTTTTCCTTGCGCTCTTCTTTGATGGTCATATCGTTGATGACGATATCTGCTTCGCCGGTTTCAAGCGCTGTAATCAGCATGGAAAAATCTGTGTTAATAATTTCAACTTTACGCCCCAAATACTCACCGAATGCCTGGGCGATTTCTGCTTCCAGACCGGCAGGGTTCCCATCGTCATCCATATACGTGAACGGCGGAAATTTTAAGTCCATTGCGACTTTCAGTGATTCATTGTTCTTCGTGTTCCCACACCCGACAAACAGTGTCATCATCAATAAGCAAGCTAAAAGTAATACTAGAATTTTCTTCAATTTTTATGTCCTCCCCAATATACAATTGCAATTCATTGCTTCTGCATTTATAATACGGATGTAATGCCACACAGTAAAGTAAGCACTTTATTGTGGTGTAGTTACCTCGAGGTAACTATTGTGTATTTAAGGCGCTATGG
>JAVBOF010000129.1:0-7895 GCA_031550915.1 Eubacteriales bacterium
GAGCAAAATGGGCGAAGGCGTGCAAAATGTAACAGAGTTTGGGGCGTGGTATAATATTATATACTGCGCCTTGTTTGTGGGTAGTGTGATTATGGCCCTTACGCGAAGAACAAAGTAAAGCACTATATGCATAGCAGAGTGATGATATGAAATATACCGAATGATGGCTTATTCCAAGAACCAGCATGTTGCTCGCCCCAGTTCACTTCGCGTTTGTTGTGCCAGCATCACCACGAAATAGGACAAAACAATTTGTTCATAACAAAGGGATGAATGAACTTGAAAATAAACCGTTTGCTCGAAATAATTACGATACTTCTTAACCGTGAGACAATCACGGCAAAAGAACTTGCTGACCGTTTCTCGGTTTCGACACGCACTATTTATCGGGATATTGACGCGCTTTCTTCTGCCGGTGTTCCCGTTTATACAAACAAGGGAAACAACGGCGGCATATCGCTTTTAGAGGATTATACGTTGAATAAAGCATTGCTCTCTAAAAGTGAAAGTGAGGGCCTGATCTTGGCGATCAAGGCAATGGGTGCGACGAGCTATCCCGAAGCCGATGCCATATTAAATAAGATAGGTTCGATTTTTAAAAACAATAAAGCGCATGATTGGATTGAAGTGGATTTTGCAGGCTGGAGCAGCAGAGTTAACGAGCAGTATAGGTTCAGTAAAATCAGAGATGCGATCATAAACAATCAGGTAATCAACTTTGATTACGTCAATGGCAATGGCGACCAAAGCAACCGATTCGCCGAGCCCGTCAAATTGGTTTTTAATGCATATACATGGTATCTCATTGCCCATTGCTTGAAAAGAAATTCATACCGCATGTTTCGCCTTTCAAGAATAAAAAACGTCAAAATAACAGACCGGCACTTTACAGAGCGCAAAACTCTCGAACACGAAAAGCAGGAGATTTATGCTCCTTTAGTAGGATTGAAATTACGATGCGATGAAAGGGTTTTGAATCGGCTATATGATACCTTTGACGAACAATATATCAATAAAAACCCAGATGGCAGCTATGATTTAGTGGTCTCAATCCCCGAAGAAGAGTGGGTATACGGCTATATTTTGTCTTTCGGCGGCTACGCCGAGGTGCTTGAACCCGAACATATCCGCGAGATCATCAAAACCCGTGCTAAAGAAATTTCAAAAAAATATTAGAATCTTTCAAATATGACATACAGTTGTCATTCGAACTTGATACACTAAAGAAACAGCATGATGCTGGATCCAATTCGCTTCGCGTTTGTTTTACCAGCATCATCACAAAACATGAACAAAGCAATTTGTTCATAGCAAATATTTAGGAGTGTGTACAGTATGAAAATCGAATTGGCAAACCAACAATCCCAAATCTCTGTAGCTATGAAAATGACCAAAGTAAGCATGGCGCAAATTGCGGAAGCTACAACTGAGGGATACAAAAAGTTAATGGAATATTTGGCCAAGCAAGGCAAGGAGATCGCGGGTGCACCGTATCTTGCTTACATGAACGCCACTGAAGACTGGTCACGATTTGATATCGAACTTGGAATACCTGTCAGTGAAACAGTTCCCGTACAAGGCGAATTTTTTATGAGCCAGACATACGAAGGGAAGGCTATTTCGACAATGTATAAAGGTGCATACAAAGATATTGAGGTGGCATATACAGCGCTGATGGATTATGCAAAGGAAAACTCGTTAGAAATGACGGGTGTTTACTATGATTATTACATTAGCAATCCCGCCGTCACGCCGGAAAGCGAATTGCTTACACAGGTCGTGTTTCCTGTTAATCTATAAGGAGGATACCTTTGCCGAAATAAGCTTTAGTAGTAATTGATATTCAAAATGCCATAAGCGCTCAAAAGCCAGACGAAAAAAGGAATTATGAATCTGCGAAAACAGCTAAGGCAAAAAACCTTACTGACGAATGTCTAAAACAACTTCTTACCGTCTGAAATATTAATTCCAAGCTCTTTCGCTACGCCGCTTTGCTTAAAAGAGTTTACCTTTTGCATTACTCCGTCGCGCTTGAAGAATGATCCCGTAGCCTTAAACCAGAACGTGATTCCGGCCTTAACGCATTGCTCCCGAATAGCCATGACCCAATCAAAGTCGCAATCCCGCGCTTCACGCCCCGTTTCACCGCTGACGGTTACATGATCGATTCCTTGCAAATATGGCGACAGGTCGATAGGCTCTAATAGCGGCGAACAGGCGACAAAGCGTCGCTTGATGGGATAGGACAAAAACAGCGGTAACCTATAGTCCGCCAAAGCCTGGTTCTCAACCGTACATCCGATATTCACGTTATCATAGCCATCGCCCCAGTCTGCCGGAAGCGATAACAAAAAACGGTCAATGCGTTTAGTGAGAATCAAAAAATCGAGGTCGGAGCGCTCTTTGATCATGGCCCATGCCTCAGCTCGCCACGCATCAGCCTCAGGAATAAAAAAGTCAGATGCAAAGCAGGTTGCGACTATCTTTCCGCTTTGGATTTTATATTCACCCTTGGCGGTTTTCGCCAGAGGCTTAGCAAACTCTCTGGTCTTTTCTATGGTATTTTGCCCGAAGCGTCTTGAGTTGGGGCCATAGAAATAGCAATATGTGCAGCCGTCGCTGACTTTGTAGCACCCTGTCCACGGTTCCCAATTCATCTGCTTCTCCTTAAAGCGAAAATTTTATCACGAATCCATTATATCGAATTATTCAGCTTCTCGCCAGCTACGGGATCATCGATTCTTTGGTAGATAGTGCGGGCAACGAAGAAACAATCGACTTCTAATACCGATTTGGGTAGGTATTCATATGGGATTCATAGAAGATGTTGAAGGAACATAAAAAAACTTGCCGTAACAGAAATGCCGAACAAAGGAAACGGGAATCCCGATCCTCATTCGGCACTAAGTGCGTCGATGGCATCCAGCTAGACTATTTTTAGCATCTCAATCAGTTTCACGCCGCTAAACACAAGATACTCGCCTGTTAAGGCCGATAATCTAGAGGCGTAATGACTAACCTGTCCAAAGCAGAATAGAAAGGTTCCATTCCCAATTCATTATAAATTTCCTGATGGCGTATTCCCTGCCATTTATACATATCTGCTTCTGCTGCCGCATTGGTCTTTGCCAGGGTATCAAATGAATGACAAGAATATATCGGTCTGCTTGGGGGATAATATGAGGTTCTTACGCAGGTAATAGGACACAAAGCCCAGAATGATGCCCAGTTGTCCCTTTGGAATGTATGACTTTCAAATTTCGCATAATCATCGATCCAGTATTTATAACACATGGTCTTAGTCTGCTGATGTGTTTTGAATTGGAAATAGGTATCCCTTTTATTATTAATTTTTACGATGCTTTCTTCTCCGTGTTTTTTGAATACGGCGGCTTCTTTTTTGATGACATTACAAAAATCTGAACTTAAAGGACTACTGACGTTGGGGTCAAGGAGCGCCAGCTCCTGGGCAATGGAGATAAATTGGATGGCGGCAAGCTGAAACACGTTGAAGTAAGCACCAAACGTATCGTTGTTAATTTCTTTCAGCCACCCGATAAATTGATACATCTGATCATATCTGACTTTCAAATCGCGATATAGCTCCGCTTTAGGCCGCAGACCGCTTGCCTTGCTCGGTATAAAGTCCGCCATCATATATTCATTGATGCCGCTGAGTACGCCTCTGATTTGCCGAACGTCCTGGTCATCGAGGTTTTTCTTCACGATTTTGGAGATTTCCTGCAAAATAAGTTCTTTGGTCGGGTCGGTCCTTCCCATAGTAGTCAGATAATTAAACAGCGCAGATGCCGTACCCCCTGCATATGGAATCATGATCAGCAAGGCGCCGACAGTGGCTCTTATAAACTCAAGCCAGTTAAATCCATTGTAGACTCCGATGGCCAGCTCCGGGGCTTCGCCGAAGTCGCTGATAAATTTTGTCTCATAGAAAAGAGCAAAGGGTTCACATGATCCATCAACGATAACGTTGCATTCATTTATGCGCACCGAAAAAGATTTTTCATCGTTTGGTTCGACCCAACGGGGCACCGAAACCTCTGTTAATACATAATCGCCGACAGGCAAATCACCAAAAACGACTTCGCCGCATTCATCGGAAGTGGTAACATAACGCGCTTCAGAGTCCTGGCATCCCTGATCGTTTGGATACAACTGCTCGTCTTGGCACCCTTGATTGTCTCGACATCTATGACATGCAAGCCTATCCATTGCGAACTTAGCGCCACAAATCGGCTCACCAGACTCACCTCTGACGATAAAACAAAACGTATTGCTTTCTTGGTGTATCATTATTTTCTTTCCTTCCCTTCGTTTTTCAGCGCCGTGAAAGGACGGTGATACTATATAATATGCAAAAATAAAAGAAACGGTACCGACATATATAGTTTCACACGATTCCCTTTTTAGCACAGTGTGAACGCTGATAGGTACGAAGGGTAGTCTTAAAGAAGATAATGAGTTTTCAGGTATATGCTTATGGTGACAGTCCGCTGCGATGTTTCGCCAGGCTTGCCGGACTACATCATGGAAAATGAAATGGTTCGCGTGGCACTGCATATTGCAAAGGAGAAAGCCGGCGCCAATGACTTGCAGCGGTTTATTGAAGTATTGGAACAGAGGTAGAGGACAGGTGAAACCGATGACAAAACCAGAACGTCCCTATGCCTCTACGCATACCCCCCCAATATTGAAACCGCCATGCTGGAGGCTATGCCGAGCTGCTCCAGCGGACACTTTTACCCTATGCTCTAGACGGCTGCTATAACAAGGATTGGATATCTGACTCCAACTGTTCCGGCTTATATGCCGGGGAATAACGCGCGACAACATCGCCGTTTCTGTCTATCAAGAATTTGCCGAAGTTCCATTTGATGTCTCCCGACTTGGCGAATGGTTTAAGTGGCGTCACTTTCTTTTCAAAGGATTTTGTTTCGTCATCGCCGCGATCTTCCGGCTTCTGTTCCTTTAGCCAAACAAAAAGCGGATCGGCATTTTTGCCGTTAACATCGATTTTCTTGAACCGAGGGAAAGTCGTGCCGTAGTTGAGCGTGCAAAACTCCGTGATTTTTTCATCACTTCCGGGCGCCTGACCCAAAAACTGATTACATGGAAAATCGAGAACAACAAACCCCTGTTCTGCATATTTTTTATAAAGCGCTTCCAACGCCTCATATTGCGGAGTCAAGCCGCATTTGGTGGCTGTGTTTACAACGAGCAGCATCTTTCCCTTATATTCGGACAGTGAAACGGGCTGCCCTGTCGCGTTTGTAACATTAAAATCATAGATGTTCATTTGCTGTTCCTCCTATAAGCCTCTGGCGGCTTCTGTCGCAAAATCGGCCGCCTTCTTTAAATCGGCGTCATTCGGGTGCCCTTTATGCATTAAGGTGAACTCTCCACGGCAATAGAAACTGTTTTCGAGAACCGGAATACCTTTTTCTTTGAGCAGCTTAGCCATACCCGGATTCCCCTTTTTTACGATGGCTGAAGTCCCAAACAAAGCAACGTTTTTCGCATTTGCGGGATCGAGCGCCTGAATATAGTTTTTTATGTTTTCGTCAAGCTCAAACCCATAGACGGAACCGCCTAAAAAGAGCAGGTCAACCGGTTCGGCAATTGCTTCCGAGCAGTCTTTCGCGCTCACTCCCACGGCCTTTGCAACGGCTTCGGCCACTTTTTTTGTGTTGCCTCCACGGCTAAAATATCTTACTGCGATGTTCATATCAATGCCCTCCTAAATATAGTTCGTTCGTGTTTTTACTGCTTAAGCTTATTTCTTGCGCCTGAATAGCCCATCCAAACGATCCACACATAGGCGCAGGTCTTGGGGATCATCAGCGTACCAAGCGCTGGGATACTGTCCGCCCATAACACGACGGGTAGATAGAAAGCAAAGCTCAATGTTATTGCCAGCCACATAAAGCGGTAAATTCTGTCATTTCCGCGTTTTGCCCCCTTGAAATACAAAACGATGATAAGTATTCCAAGCGCCACAAACGGCAGATTGCGGTATATGCCCCAGCTAAGCGGCGCGTCCACACTCATCCACTGGTTTTGCGGGAAAAGGCAAAGCGCGATTCTGGCCACCGCCAGCAGATAGACCGTTATCGTCAGCGCGCCCGTGTTTTCTTTTTTATACCTTGCCTGCCAAACATGATATAAGAGCACATAAAACACTGTCATCGTAATGGATGTGACCAGCTTGCCAAACCCCAGCGACGCGGCATGGTTAGCTACCCCGTCCGTCCACAGCGCATATATTCTCGGCACAAGATGAAACGCGTCCCCGCAGCCAAGGACGATGGCCATGATACCAAAGAGCCTCCACTGCTTTTCTCCCTCTGACATACGTAAAATAAGAATACCCAAAGCAACAACGCCAATGAGATATGGTATTTCAAAAATAGGCTCCATAATTGCCTGCATGCATACTCCTCCTCGTGTCCAAGAGATATCAAATGAATGGCCGATTGGTGTCAGCTTCCTATCGGCTGAAGAAATTTATACAGAAGCTGATATAGGGTGCCTGCTTCCTCCTGGCTAAGATTAACGCAGCCCTGCATTTGCACGGGCACCTTTAATGCCCGCTCGCGCAGGGCTTCCCCTTGCGGCGTTATCGTAACGATCAGGTTCCGCTCGTCTTCCTTCGAGCGCCGCCTTGTTACAAGCCCCTGCTGTTCCAGTTTCTTCAAAAGCGGCGTAAGCGTGCCGGAATCAAGGTAAAGGCACTCGCCAAGCTGCTTTACCCCCACCGTTTTCTTTTCCCACATCACCATCATGGTGATGTACTGCGTATAGGTAAGGCCAATTTCACTTAAGAAAGGCGTATACAGTTTCACCACGCCGCGCGCCGCCGCATACAGCGGAAAGCAAAGTTGGTTTTCCAGTTTGAGAGGATCCACCTGCCACCTCCTAGTTTTTATAAAACTAAAATATCACACTTCGACACATAAATCAAGCTCTATTTAATTTTATTCAATTAATCTATTTATTTAATAAATTGTCCAATTCGGGGTGCTGCCAAGGCCCATAGAAGAGGGCAACTTTTGCCCCTTGTTTTTTGACAAATTCATACCTTAGATGGAGCCCATAAGGCGTTGTTTTACGGCATGGAATTTATAAAGCTTAGCGCAATTAGGTATCGCAGTACCATACTTTTGATTTGTTATTATGCATTTCGATTGTATATGGAGGTTTTTTTGTGATAACATCGAGTGTGAGATCAACATCTTTGAAGTCAAGAGCGGTAGACGGATATTACAAAGGCAAGATCGCCGCGCTTATGGTAATGATGGTTGCGGAATACCTGAAGGAACGGTTGAAATAGTATTTAGAGCTTTTGATATAGGAGTTATACGATGGGAAATATTGATAAATTCGATGCTGTTGCAAACAGTTATGACACGCCGGAACGGATTGAGATGTCTAAAATAATAGCCGGAGCGCTGCGTCCCTGCATTGAGAACGGAAAGCATAAAACCGCAATTGACTTTGGCTGCGGCACCGGGCTTATCGGCTTGGAGCTGTTAAAAGATTTCGATTCAGTATTGTTTGTAGATGCTTCACCCAATATGGCGCGGATAGCCGGGCAGAAAATACAGCAATCCGGCATTACAAACGCCGAGGTTCTTTGCTGCAACATCGAGGAAGATACACCGCCCGATTTGCACGCAGACTATATCATTATGGCGCAGGTGCTTTTGCACATTAAAAACATTGAACCGCTACTGACACAAATGTTTGTAATGCTGAATGAGGGCGGACATTTGCTGGTTGTTGATTTTGATAAAAATGAAGAGATCGTGTCCGCAGATGTCCATAACGGGTTTGAGCAGGATAGCTTAATCTCCCTCTTAAAACGACTGGGTTTCAAC
>JAVBOF010000104.1:0-9652 GCA_031550915.1 Eubacteriales bacterium
GCGGTTCTCGCATCGCAAGAATTCGGTAGCGTTTTGAATGAGAACGGCACGATAATAAACATATCATCTATGGCGGCAGACAGGCCTTTGACTATGGTCATGGGTTATTCAACTTCAAAAGCGGCATTGGAAAACCTAACCAAATGGATGGCGACTTGGTTCAGTAAGAATATTGATAAGAATATCAGGGTAAACGCCATAGCGCCTGGGTTTTTGATTGGAAATCAAAACCGCAGGCTGCTTATCGATGAATATACAGGCCAGCTTACGCAAAGGGGACAAGATATTATAAACCACACTCCTATGAAAAGGTTCGGTAAGCCGGAAGAACTGATGGGCGCCATCGTCTACCTTGCTTCGGAGGCTTCATCCTTCGTTACCGGTTCCGTTATCTGCATAGATGGAGGATTTTCCTCCTTCTCAATCTGACTTTGGCTAAGGGGGTAAAAAATTGAGGATATTAGCTTTGGAATGCTCAACATCCAGCGCAAAGGCTATGCTTTGGCAGGATGGTGATATATTGGGCATTAGCAGCATGGAGCTTGAAGATGTGTCCGGCCCGGTCATGCAGAAGCCGGATGATATTATGCGATGTATAAAAAGTTGTGCCAAGGAAGTTTTGGGCGATATATACAGCGTAGATTGCATTGTTGTAGGCGGTATATGGCACAGCATGTTATGGCTGGATAAGACCTGTGAGCCGGTCGGTACCATACGTACATGGGCGGAGACCGCGGCGGCTGACTTTTCCGGGCAGGCAAAGAAGGATACGGCTCTAAATAAAGATTTCTATCAGCGGACAGGATGCCCGATACACAGCATTTACCCGCTTTGGCAGCATCTATACTGGAAAAACGCCATGCCGGAGCAATATCAGGACATGAGTTTTATTGTCACGCAGGGAAGCTATATCTTCTATAAACTAACCGGCGAAAAGCTTGCATCAAAATGTACTAATGCAGGGTCCGGTTTTTTTAATATACATACACTGGAATATGATAAAGAGATTTTGAAATACGCGGGGATATCCGAGGATAATGTTTGGCCGTTGGCCGAGCCTTTTGAAGCAAGGGGGCTTTTAAAGGATGTCGCCGATGAACTTGGGATCCGGCAAGGTACCCCGGTGGCGATAGGAGGCTCGGACGGAGCGACGAACCAGATCGCGGCAGGGATAAAAAAGGGTATGATGACTTTTTCTATGGGGACGAGCAGCGCCGTCCGCATGGTTCCTTCCGTTTTTGCTTTGCCGGAAGAACCTTCGGTTTGGGGATATTATCTTGCCGAGGGAAAGCGTATAATGGGCGGCGCCTCCAGCGGGGGCAACTGCCTAGGATGGTTCAAAAAGAAAGTTTTTAGCGGCAGATATACTTATCCCGAGTTGGAGGAAGCGGCGAATGCGTCTGATATTGCAAACGCGCCGATTTTTCTACCATTTATCTATGGTGAAAGAAGCCCCGGCTGGAACGAAACGAGGAAGGGTGGTTTTGTGCGCTTAATGCCGGGACATGGCCATGCGGATATGTTTCAAGGTGTTTTGGAAGGCATATTGTTCAATATCCGCCAATGCTATGACGCACTTATTCAGATATGCGGGGAACCGGAAACGATATCTTTTTCCGGTGGCATTGTCAGAAGCCCGATTTGGTCTCAGATGGCCGCGGATATATTTGGAAGGAAACTTGACATATTCCCTCATATGCATGCGTCGCTTTATGGAATGGCGGGAATCGGCCTTAAGACTCTTGGGGCGATAAAAACCATAGATGATTTTGTCCCGCTTGCCTCAAAGAACGCTGTGTTTCCAAACCCCGGCAGGCAGCGGATATATAAGGAAAGATACGATGAATACCTGTATTTTTACGCGTTGGAGGATAGATGAAACCCATTATACTTAGAGACGAAAACGGCATCGACAGCAAGAAATTGAGGGCATATGTGCGCAAATGCCTGAAAATGTTTAAGAATGCGCGCCGCATACTTTTGCTGCCGCCGGATAAAACAAGGATGCAGTCGCGGTCGGGAGAGATATGCAGATTGATCTACGAGGAGATAGGCCAAAGCTGCAAGATCGATATAATGCCTGCCCTTGGGACGCATAAGCCAATGTCTGAAGAAGAACTGAAATCCATGTTTGGAGATATCCCATCCGATTTGTTTCTGGAACATGATTGGAAGGACGGCGTGACCCAAATTGGCGAGATACCTTCGAAACTAGTTGCGGAGGTATCCGAAGGGTTGATGGAAAAAAATATACCGGTGCTTGTAAATAAAAGACTGATGGATAACTATGACGCCGTTATATCGGTCGGGCAGGTTGTTCCGCACGAGGTTGCGGGAATGGCTAATTATACGAAAAATATACTCGTTGGCGCCGGCGGCAGCGGCATGATAAACGATACGCATTTTATCAGTGCCGTATTTGGTATTGAACGGACAATGGGAATCATAAATACCCCTGTGCGGCTTGTATTGGATTACGCCCAAACGAAGTTTTTGAGGCACTTTCCATTGTATTATATGCATACTGTGATTGCGCGTACCTCGGGTGAGAACGCTTTGGAGGGGATATATTTCGGAAACGGGAGGGACGTTTTTGAGCTGGCAGCTTTGCATAGCATAGAGAAGAACATTACAGTTCTGAAAAAGCCCGTCAATAAAATGGTTGCGTTTATGGAAAGGGATGAATACCGCTCGCTTTGGCTATGTAATAAGAGTATATACAGGACGCGGCGCGCTATAGCTGATGGCGGGGAGCTGATAGTTTTGGCACCGGGGCTTGAATCCTATGGTGAGAACGCAGAGACGGGCGACCTGATCGGCAAATATGGTTACAGCGGCATAGCAAAGATATTGAATGCCTTAGATAAAAACGCAGACCTAAGGGACAACCTTTCGGTCGCGGCTCACTTGATCCACGGATCCACCGAGGGCAGGTTTAAAGTAACTTATTGCTGTAAATCGCTTGGCAGAGAAGATCTTGCTAAAATCGGATTCGGTTATATGGATATCGATGAAGCGATAAAGAAGTATAATCCTTCGTTTTTAAAACCGGGGGAAAACAGAATAGATGGAGAAGAGATATACTTTGTTCCCAACCCCGCATTGGGGCTATGGATATATGAATAGGCTCTATATGGCTACAATAAAGGCCCGGTAACCCGGGCCCTTTGCATTTTCATTTGTCCCCATATCCGTTTGGATGGGTACTGTGCCATTTCCAAGCGGTTTCGATGATAGATTCCGGATCGCGAAACCTTGGCGTCCATCCAAGTTCTTTGGTTATCATTTCGCTGGAAGCTATAAGTATATCCGGATCGCCCTGCCGACGGTCCGTTATCCTCGCCTCAATCTTCTTACCGGTGACAGACCGGGTTATATCTATGATTTCTTTTACGGAGAAACCCCTGCCATTGCCAAGATTGTATATTTTACTGCCGGAGCCGTTCTTTAAAGCCTTTAGAGCCAAAAGGTGCGCATCTGCAAGATCGGTAACATGAATATAATCCCTCACGCAAGTACCATCAGGGGTATTGTAGTCGCCGCCGAAGACCTGTATGTATTCTCTCTGGCCAAGTGCAACCTGAAAGACGATAGGCAGCAAATGGGATTCGGGATTGTGGTCCTCTCCGATCTTGCCGGATACGTGCGCCCCGCATGCGTTAAAATAGCGAAGACAGACGGATTTGATGCCATATGCTTCGTCACACCAATGCAAAAAGCGCTCTACAGTAAGCTTTGTTTGTCCATACGGGTTTATTGGCTCGCAGGGCATGTCCTCTGTTATCGGGCAGATTTTTGGCATACCATAGACCGCGGCTGTAGAGGAGAATACAAAATGCTTTACGCCATGCCTGTTTGCCGCATCAAGAAGCGAAACGGTTGCGCCAACATTGTTTGAATAGTAGCTTATCGGGTCTTTCATGCTTTCCCCAACCTGGCTGAACGCAGCGAAATCAATTATCGAATCGATTTCGTTTGATTTAAAGATTGCGTCCAACGCTCCGGTGTCACGCAGATCGCAAGCATAGAGCCTCGCGTCATCGATCGATTTAGCATGGCCCGTTATGAGAGAATCCAGAATAATAAAATCCTCGCCACACTCTTCCATCAGTGCAGCCGTATGGCTTCCGATATACCCGGCACCGCCGCATATCAATACCGACATAAGCTCCTCCATATCATTTTTTTATTACTTCGACTATGATATAATATCTAAGTATTTAAATAAAAGCAATTATTGAGGTGCCTTGATGATTATTTTGGAAAACGTCAGTAAAACGTATGCAAAAGGTGCGGTTAAGGCTGTAGATGGGCTGAGCTTGCATATACGCCCCGGCGAACTGTTTGGATTTATCGGACCGAACGGGGCAGGCAAAACCACCACAATAGGCATAATAACCGGCATTATTAGGCCGGATTCCGGAAATGTGGTTGTCGGCGGTATCGATATGTATAGGGACATGGTCGGGGCGAAGATGAAGATAGGCTATGTGCCGGATTCGCCGAATATATATGAAAAGCTTTCCGGAATGGAATACCTCAATTTCATTGCCGATATCTATGGTATAGATACGGCGGAGCGGAAAAAGTGTATACCTGAGCTTTTGGAGATGTTTGAGCTTTCGGACGCCGCCGGCTCGCAGATAAAATCTTATTCCAAGGGCATGAAACAAAAGATAGTCGTTATATCCGCCTTGATGCACAGGCCGCCGCTCTGGATATTGGATGAGCCGATGGTTGGTTTGGATCCCAGAAGCGCGCATCAGATGAAAGAGCTTATGCGGAAGCATTGCGATGAGGGAAATACCGTTTTCTTTTCAACCCATGTTTTGGAGGTCGCTGAAAAGCTTTGCGATAATATTGGGATAATCAAGCAGGGCAGGCTTATTGCCGAAGGCTCGCTGGACGAATTGCGAAGCGGACAGCAAGGGCAATCGCTTGAGAACATCTTTCTTGAGCTTACGGAACCGGGAGGTAATTGAATATGAAGCTTTATTGGCTATTGCTTAAAACGCAGATAAAGCTGGTTTTTAGGCGCGCTGTTCCGGATGGGGAAAATAACCAGCTCGGCAAAAAATCCCGTATTGCCAAAAGGACCCTTGCGCTGGTCGGTATGACTGTTGCCATACTTGCAGCAGCCAGCGTCTATATATTTATGGCATTTTCGATCGTTGGTGCGGCCGTATCGATCGGGATATCCGAGCAGCTTTTTTCCATTGTATTATTAGCGGGGATGTTTGTTGTGTTGATATTCGGCACGATATACAGCATAAACAGCCTGTATAATTCCAAGGACGCCCCTTTTATTGCTACGCTGCCCGTTCCTGAGAGGACTGCTTTTGCCGTCCGTTTTACCCAGGTGTATCTTGGAGAGTTAATCGTTTTCGCGGCTTTGGCGATGTCCGTCTTTATAATGTATGGCATAATTACAGGCGCTTCCGCGATGTTTTATGTTGCAGCAGTTATAATAACGATACTTGGCCCTGCCCTGCCTGTTACGATTGGGGCATTTATAAGCATGTTTATTGCGCGCGCCGCAGCAAAAAGCAGGAGAAAAGACTTAATAATGACTATTGGAACATTTGTTCTTATTATTGTTATCGTGGGGCTCAATTCGTTTATCAGCAACCAGTTTTCGAGTGTTAGTGAAGGCGCGGCACAGACTATATTAAACAATTACAATGTACAGATAAATAATGTTGCTTCTATATTCCCCCCAGCCGAATGGGGCGCAAAATTCCTTACAGGCGGAGCTGCAATTTATTTTGTGTACTATATCATCCTGGCTGTGGTTGTGATTGCATTGGCAGTGGTTTTGATAGGCAAGAATTTTTATAAATTCGCATTGCTTCAAAGCGAGGGCTCAGCACAATCCAAGCAATTCAAAAATGTCATCAAGGCTAGTTCGATGGTTAAAAGCGTAATAGTAAAGGAATGGCGGATCATTTTAAGGACTCCCGCGTATGCCTCAAACTGCCTTATGAATGTTTTTATGGGGCCGTTGATCGTACTAATAATGATTTATGGCAGCAGAGGCTCAAACGAATTGTTGCAATTAGCAAACTCCGGAAGTGGAGGGATAATTCAAACCTTGTCTATAGCATGCTTCCTCTTGTTTTTTGGTAATATGCAGTCCGCTGCATCCACGATGTATACCAGGGAGGGGAACTGTTTCTGGATGACCAAAACGTTGCCGGTAGAAGCTTTTGAACTGGCTAAGGCAAAGTTCTTATGCTCTGTATCTATCTCGTTACTAAGCATGGTCACAACCACGATAACCTTTGCGCTGGTAATGGATACACATCCGGTCATGATGTTTATTTCGTTTATATTCGGGCTTATTGGCTCGTTTGCGGGCAATGCGTTTGGGATAGCGATGGATATAAGAAAACCTAAGCTGCAATGGGAAACTGAACAGAAGGCAGTTAAGAATAACATGAACGCCACGAAGTCCATATTTCTCAACATGTTGTTTGCGATAGTGTTCGGCGGCATATCCGCCGGCCTTTACTTCCTTGTAAAGATAGACTATGCAATACTTTTGATATTGCTGGTACTGCTTATATTGCTGGCTTTTTGGGGATATGCCAGAATTCGCAACGCAGTCAAAGCCGTATCGTAAAACCGGGGCAAATTAGCCTTGCCCCGGCCTTAATATTTGACATGTACCGTGTATTGATATAGTGATGCGCGGTATTTTTTTACCGATTAGCCCAACATATTGATGAACGGATTTTGGAATACGATATTGAAGAAAAGTTGATCCAACAGTATCAATACGCCGAGGGCTCCAACATAGATAGCGAAGCCATAAAGCTTTTTATTAGTTATAAGGTTTATCATGAACCGTATAGCAAAGAATCCTGATACGCCAGCGAAGACCATACCGACGATGATCTGTAGCCAGGGCAAATTACCGAGACCTGCCTCAATAGCATCCTTGCCTTCTAAAACGAGCGACCCTAAAATTGCGGGGATAGACATCAGAAACGAAAACCGCGCGGCAAAGCCCCTATCAAGGCCGGATATCAAACCTCCGACTATTGTTGATCCGCTGCGGGATATTGCGGGGAATATTGCGATACCCTGGAGCAGGCCCATAATGATCGGTGAGCTTATTTTCATCTCTTCAAGCTTCTTTGTACCTCTCGGCACCTTTTCGGCTATTGTTAGCAGCAGTCCGGTGAAAATAAAGCCAAAACCAAGAAGATCCCCGCCGTAGGCTGTGTCGATAACATCCTTTAGCAGCAAGGCGATTATTACCGTAGGTATAGTCGCAAGAATTATATACCGCAGCATCTTGCCAAGCGGATTTTTTAGTATCGCTACAATTTCCTTATTAAGCGCGAATATTACTGCAATAAGCGTAGCAACATGCAGCATTACATCAAAAAACAGATTGTCTCCGGTTATGCCAAAGATCTTCTGCAGTAATACCAGATGGCCGGAGCTGCTGACCGGCAGGAATTCCGTCAATCCCTGTACCAACCCCAAAACCAGGGCTTCCAAAATACCAATCTTAGAAGCCTGTGCCTTGACTTCCGGTATGCTCCTTATTATTTTTTCAAATTCAATATCCTCGATAGGCCGTGAAAAAGAAAGGGCGAAGCTAAGTCCGCTCTTTTGCCAGATGGCGAGCGAAGTAAGCAAGTTTTCGCCTTTCAGCGTTACATCTGTACCCTCAATATTTATTTTCTTCTCAACCGGATGGGTATTGTAATCCCCGCTGATATCTGCCCCCAATGTATCTCCCGCAACGCGGTAATTAATGGTGTTTTCACCTTCAGTATATATCAGCTGAACGGTTTTTTTATCTATGGTCTGTATGGCGCTTGGAGAATAGCCTTGAGTAATGTATTCAGGCACGGGGATCTCGAACCCGACAGCTTTGCCCGCGGTACCAATATCGGTATAGTCCTCTACCGGATTTGGCAGCCGGTTGTTCTCCACTGTGGCCGCAAAGGCAACAGGCGATGAGCAAAATATGAATAAAACTACCAGTAAAGTAAACAGTAAACGTTTTTTCACAAATAATCCCCCGATGGTTTTTTTATACCCTATGCTTAAGCATAGATTATATCAGCATGAGAATGCCATTACAATATCTATATGCTCATGCCGGCGGACGTATAATCTGGCGGACTCATTGACTTAATTGCTGATGATGGGTAAACTGGGTTTTGACAAACCCTTTATGGAGGTAGAAATGGAAGGAACCCAGCAATCTTTGACAATGCCGGACAACTGGAAAAAAAGCATCACTCTTTTCCTGTCCAGCCAAACGATCTCGATCTTTGGCTCAGCTATTGTACAGTTTGCTATTATCTGGTATATAACGCTTGAAACAAAATCAGGCGTAATGATGACTATTGGCACGATTTGCGGATTTGTGCCACAGCTGGTTATTGCGCTGTTTGCGGGCGTTTGGGCAGACAGATATAGCCGGAAGTTTTTGATTATATTGGGTGACGCTATAACCGCGTTATTTACACTTTTTGCTGCGATCGTGTTTCTTATAGGATACAAGGAGCTTTGGGTCTTGTTTGCGGCTTCCGCAATACGCGCGTTTGGCTCGGGGATTCAATCGCCGGCTGTAAGCGCAATAATTCCGCAGATAGTGCCTTCAGATAGGCTGATGAAGATCAACGGGCTGAACAGCAGCATTATGTCTATGGTAATGCTCATAGCTCCGGCAGTAAGCGGGGCGATACTGTCATTTTTTCAGCTGCAGATCATTTTCTTCATAGATATGGTGACTGCTATACTTGCTATAGTCATTATGACACGGTTAAAGATAAGCAGGCATCTGGGTGAAGGCAAGGAACAGGCCAACGGGGTCTTCAGGGAGATAAAAGAGGGATTGCAATACCTCAATTCATCGTTATGGATGAAAGAGCTGTTTGTTTTCTTTGCGATATTTATGTTTATGCTTGCGCCGGTAGCCTTTTTGACGCCGCTAATGGTCGCACGTACCTTTGGCCCGGAAGTTTGGCGTCTTACTTTGAATGAAATTCTGTTCAGCGGTGGGGCGATAATTGGCGGCGTGTTGATAGGGTTTTGGGGCGGTTTTAGAAACAAGGTATATACAATAGCGGCTTCGGGTATCCTTTTTGGCATATTCACTGCCGCGATGGGCTTGGATTACAGCTTTGTTTTTTATCTTGCAATGATGCTTTTATCAGGCGTATCGATGCCGTTTTTTAATACGCCTTCTATGGTAATTTTACAGGAAAAGGTACCGCAAAATGTTCAGGGGCGCATCTTTTCGATAATACAGATAATTTCCACATCGGTGATGCCCATAGGTATGATCGTCTTTGGGCCGATATCAGATGTTGTGCGCGTTGAATTGCTTTTGATCATAACCGGATTACTCGTTGTAGTTATAAGCGTTGTCATGCTTTTTATGAAAAATCTGCTTGCTGTGGGCGCGCCGGATGGAGTAGTGCCCCTGCAAGACTGTGAGCAAGACTTATTAAAGGAAGATCAATAACGTTTTTTGCCGGTTTGGATAGTTTGAATATCCGAGAGGTTCTCTTCACCGTCCTCGTCCAAAAAGCCTGAAGGGGCCATGCCGGTGCACTCCTGTGAAGAAACTGCGCTGTCCATGACTTCGAACGGATCTTCATCGTAATACCATTTTTCTTTCATG
>JAVBOF010000107.1:0-8196 GCA_031550915.1 Eubacteriales bacterium
GCAGGGAGACCAGCCTGCCGCTATTGATAAGCTTGTCGATAGCCTGCAGGCAGGTAACAGGCATCAGGTTTTGCTCGGCGTCACAGGTAGCGGCAAAACGTATACTATGGCAAACGTCATAGAGCGAGTCCAAAAGCCGACCCTTGTTTTGGCCCATAATAAGACTCTGGCCGCACAATTATGTGGCGAATTCCGCGAATTCTTCCCAAACAATGCCGTGGAATTCTTTGTAAGTTATTATGATTATTACCAGCCGGAATCCTATATACCTTCGACAGATCTATATATTGAAAAGGTCGCTACTATCAATGATGAAATTGACAAGCTCCGCCACAGCGCCACATCGTCATTGCAGGAACGCAGGGATGTTATAATAGTTTCCAGCGTAAGCTGCATATATGCTTTGGGCGACCCTAAAGAATACCTTGATCTAAGTATTTCTCTTCGTCCCGGCATGAAAAAGGATCGCGACCTGGTGATCAAATCGCTCGTCAATATCCAGTATGAGCGAAACGATATAGATTTCTCACGCGGCACTTTTAGAGTCCGTGGCGACGTTTTGGAGATATTCCCTGCAAACTCCAGCGAAAACGCTGTACGTGTCGAGTTTTTTGGCGACGAAATTGAACGTATTTGCGATATCCAGGTAGTCACCGGAACTGTTTTGAACGAGCGTTCACATATTGCCATCTTTCCAGCTTCGCATTACGTCGCTTCGCGTGAAAAGACTGAGAAGGCAATAGAATTTATCTATGCGGATATGGACAAGCGTATTAAAGATTTTCAGGACGATAATATGTTAATTGAAGCCCAGCGTATTGAGCAGCGGACAAAATATGACATCGAAATGATGCGGGAGCTCGGATATTGTCCTGGAATTGAGAACTATAGTCGTTATTTTGATGGCAGATCGCCGGGAGATCCTCCTTATTCACTGTTGGACTATTTCCCAAAGGATTTCTTACTGTTTATTGACGAAGCCCATGTGACCATTCCACAGGTACGCGCGATGTATGCAGGCGATTTTTCACGTAAGGATTCGCTTGTTAAATATGGTTTTAGGCTTCCTTCCGCTTACGATAACAGGCCGCTGAAATTCACCGAATTTGAAGACAGAGTTTATCAAGCAGTATATGTGAGCGCAACGCCAGGCCCTTATGAATTGGAGCGTGCAAAATGTATAGCCGAGCAAATAATACGTCCAACTGGCCTCGTAGACCCATCAATAGAGATTCGCCCGGCAAAAGGTCAGGTCGATGACCTACTTGGGGAAATAAGAAAAACGATCGAAATAGGTAACAGGGTCCTTGTAACCACTCTGACAAAGCGCATGGCGGAGGATCTTACCGATTATTACCTGTCTCTGGGTATCCGTGTCAGATATATGCACAGCGATATAGAAACCCTTGAACGTATGGAGATAATCCGGGATCTGAGGCTGGGCGAATTTGATGTACTCGTTGGCATCAACCTTTTGCGGGAGGGGCTCGATTTGCCGGAGGTTGCGTTGGTAGCTATATTAGATGCGGATAAAGAAGGTTTTTTGCGCTCGGTTACATCGCTGATCCAGACAGTTGGGAGGGCTGCAAGAAACGTTGAAGGCCGCGTTTTGATGTATGCGGATAAAACCACTGACAGTATGCGGAACGCCATACAGGAAACAAACCGGCGCCGCGTGATACAGCTTGAATTCAACGAGAAGAACGGCATTATCCCGCAAAGTATAAGCAAACAGGTACATGATGTCATTGAAATATCCAAGGCGCGCAAGGATTCCGACCGTTACAAACTGAGCGAGCAGGAGATACGCGCAAAGATAACTATAATAGAGCAGCAAATGCGTGAAGCGGCGGCTGAGCTTGATTTTGAAACCGCGGCGAAGCTCAGAGATGCGCTTTTTGAGCTGCAGGGAAAAAAAGTCGAATCTAAGGCAAGGCGAAAATCCAGCTGGGATGGAAAGGGCAGAAACAAACGATGACCGATAAAATAATCATCAGAGGAGCACGGGAGCATAACTTAAAAAATATAGATGTCGAACTACCAAGGGACAAGTTCATAGTATTTACAGGGCTAAGCGGTTCCGGTAAATCGTCACTAGCATTTGATACGATATACGCCGAAGGGCAAAGACGGTATGTTGAATCACTTTCCTCCTATGCTCGTCAATTTTTGGGACAGATGGAAAAGCCGGACCTCGATTATATCGGAGGACTTTCCCCCAGCATTTCAATAGACCAAAAGAGTACGAACCATAACCCCCGATCAACCGTTGGAACCGTGACCGAGATATATGATTACATCCGTTTACTTTTTGCACGGATCGGAGTGCCGTATTGCCCGCAATGCGGTAAAAAGATAGAGCAGCAATCAATAGACCAAATGGTTGATACGGTTTTAACGATGGAGCATGAAACAAAACTACTTATACTCGCACCAGTAATCAGGGGCAGAAAGGGCGAGTACTCAAAGCTTTTCGCCGATATGCGTAAGGATGGTTTCGTGCGTGTAAAAGTCGATGGCAATATGCACGAGCTTGAAGAAGATATCAAGCTCAATAAGCAGAAAAAACATGATATCGAACTTGTAGTAGATAGGATCATCTTAAGGCCTGAAAGCCGTCAAAGGATATCTGACAGTATGGAAACAGCAATGAGGCATGCCGAAGGACTAGTAATAATTGAGAATGCAGAGTCCGGAGAACAAAGGCTATTCAGTCAAAACTATTCCTGCGTGGATTGCGGTATCAGCATGGAAAAGTTGACTCCAAGAATGTTTTCGTTTAACAGCCCCTTTGGCGCGTGTCCTACATGTCTGGGCCTGGGAACGTTAATGGAAGTAGATAGAAGCGTCGTATTGCCGGACACTTCAAAATCGTTCAATCAAAATGCAATACAGGTATCCGGCTGGAGCACTGGAAACAGCGACAGCATGGCCGGTATGTATCTGAGAGGTTTAGCCGAGCATTATGGTTTTTCGCTGGATACCCCCGTATGCGATTTGGACGAGGATTTAGTCAAAAAGGTACTCTATGGCACAGGCAAAGAAAAGATAAGCGTATCATATGAGCGTGAATACGGACAAGGCTCTTTCAAGCTTGCTTTTGAGGGGATTATTCCAAACCTTGAAAGACGGTATCGTGAAACGCAATCCAGCACAATGAAGGAAGAATTGGAAGGATATATGGCCAATGTAAAGTGCCATGAATGCGAGGGGTTGAGACTAAAAAAAGAAGCGCTCAGCGTCAAAATAGCCGATCTTAACATCATGCAGATTTGCGATATGCCCGTTGTAAAATCGCTGGAATTTTTCAATTCCCTGCAGCTTTCCACTATGCACGCAGTAATAGCCAAACAGATATTGAAAGAGGTAAATACCCGTATCGGTTTTCTTGTTGATGTCGGGCTTAACTATCTTTCACTTTCAAGGGCAGCTGGCAGCCTCTCTGGCGGCGAAGCGCAACGTATACGGTTGGCGACGCAGATCGGTATTGGACTTGTGGGCGTTCTGTATATCTTGGATGAGCCCAGTATTGGATTACATCAACGTGATAACCGCAAACTTCTACGCACACTGAAAAACCTTAGGGATTTGGGAAACACGCTGATTGTCGTTGAACATGACGAGGAGACGATAATGGAAGCAGACCATGTACTGGATATCGGCCCGCTTGCAGGTCTGCATGGCGGTAAGGTCGTCGCCCAAGGTACACCTGCCGACATACTAAATAGCCCTGAATCACTGACCGGACAATACATCAGCGGAAAACGGAAGATCGCAACACCATCAAAAAGACGCAAAAGCGAAGGTAATTTTATTGAGGTAAAGGGCGCGAGGGAAAACAACCTCAAGAATATTGATGTAAAGATACCCGTAGGCGTTATGACTTGTGTTACTGGCGTGAGTGGTTCTGGTAAGAGTTCGCTGGTAAACGAGATTGTTTATAAAACACTGGCCAGGGATCTGAACCGTGCGAAAATAAAACCCGGGCTGCATAACCAGCTTTTAGGTAAAGAATATTTGGACAAGGTCATCGCCATTGACCAAAGCCCGATCGGCAGAACGCCAAGGAGCAATCCCGCTACGTATACCGGAGTATTCGATTTTATTCGTGAATTGTTTTCCCAAACACCAGATGCGAGGGCGCGCGGATACAATAACGGCCGTTTCAGCTTCAATGTCAAGGGCGGCAGATGTGAAGCATGTCATGGAGACGGCATAATAAAGATAGAAATGCATTTCCTTCCCGATGTTTATGTTCCATGCGAAGTCTGTTCTGGAAAGAGATATAATAGAGATACTTTGGAAGTAAGATATAAAGGAAAAAATATATTTGAAATCTTAGATATGACCGTCGAGGAAGCGCTCGATTTCTTTTCGCCGATAATGCGCATTAAAACCAAGCTTCAAACGCTTAATGATGTTGGCCTTGGTTATATCAAACTCGGCCAGCCGAGCACGACGCTTTCCGGTGGCGAAGCGCAGCGTGTAAAACTCGCAACGGAGCTAAGCAAGCGGAGTACCGGCAAAACGATGTATATATTGGATGAACCGACTACCGGTCTGCATATGGCAGACGTAGACCGGCTGATAACCATTTTGCAGAGGCTTGCCGAGGGCGGCAATACGGTATTGATAATCGAACACAATTTAGATGTTATCAAGACCGCGGACTATATCATCGATATGGGGCCTGAAGGCGGCGAAGCGGGAGGTATGGTAATTGCACAAGGCACGCCTGAAGAGGTCGCAAATGCAAAAGGGAGTTTTACTGGCGAATATCTAAAAAATATGCTTGAAAAAAAATAATTTGTCGGGGGTAATCATGGCTATCTATAATATCGATGATAAAGATTTTGAATTTGATGATTATGCCGTTTTGGAAAAGCTTGCAGACTCATACGGCGAAAGGTTCCAATATATTGCCGCTATCAGCGGTAATAGGCTTATAGACCTCCAATCAAAAGCGCCAAAGGATCAGAATATACACTTTATAGACGCTAAAACATCCCAGGGCAGCCTTATATTCGCGCATTCTATTTCCCTAGTGCTTGCAAAGGCCGTACATGATATCTTCCCCGATAACGAATTGGAGATACTTCATTCGCTTAGCGGCGGTTATTATTGTGAGTTATGCGGCAAAGAGGATTTTACTTCAGGCGATATGGAAAAGATTGAAGCCCATATGCGTGAGATGATATCGATGGACATTCCTATTGAGAAAAACATAATCTCCCGCCAGGAGGCGCGGGAAGTTTATACTAGGCAAAATCGGACCGATAAGGTGGCTTTGCTAGAAGCGTCCTCTTCGAAGCTCCTTACCGCATATAGTCTTGATGGTATGATTGATTATTTCTTTTCTTTCATGGCTCCATCGACGGGTTATCTCAAGGATTTCGCCCTTCTCTATCATTCCCCCGGTATGGTACTGCAGTTCCCGCGGCCTTGGCTTGAATATACACAGCAACAGCAATGCCCAAAACTTGCGGCAGCACATAAGGAGTGCGAAAAATGGGGGCGGATCCTTGACTGTGTGTATATTTCAGATATAAACCGTAAGATAAAGGATGGCTCAATGGATGATTTGATTCGAGTGAATGAAGGACTGCATGAGAAAAAAATCTCGCAGATTGCCGATGATATATGTTCTGATGACAAGCACAGGGTGATTTTTATCTCGGGCCCGTCATCATCCGGAAAAACGACCTTTGCGCATAGGCTAATGATACAGCTTAAAGTGAACGGCAAGAAACCCGTAAGTATATCTTTAGATGATTATTATAAAGGTGTGGCCAATACACCTTTGGATGAAAACGGTGAGCCGGATTTTGAAGCTTTGGAAGCACTCGACTATCATCTGTTCAATCAGAATATGAATGGTTTATTAGATAGTGGCGAAGCAGAGCTGCCGTTGTTTGATTTCAAACAGCAAAAGCGTTCTGAAAAGACTAAACCCATGAAGATATTGACGGACCAACCAATCATAGTGGAAGGGATACACGCACTGAATCCCAAGCTTTCCGCTCAGCTTGACGATACGTATAAGTATAAGATATATATAAGCGCACTTACGCAACTTAATATGGATATGCATAACCGTATAAGCACTTCAGATTACAGATTGATCCGCAGAATTATCCGCGATAGCCGTACAAGGGGCGCTTCGCCGGACCGTACTTTAAGTATGTGGAGCTCCGTTCGTAAAGGCGAAATGCAACACATTTTCCCCTTTCAAGAAAATGCGGATGTAATGTTCAACTCATCCCTTTTATATGAGCTTTCCCTTTTGAGAAATCATGTGGAACTACTGCTGCAAAGCGTTGACAGGTCATCTGAGAGGTTTGACGAAGCGCAACGGTTGCTGGAGATTATAAGCTATATCATGCCATATGAGGAAACGAACGATATCCCGAAAACATCGATTTTGAGGGAGTTTATCGGCGGAGGCAGCTTCGATATATAAGAAAGACTAAGCGTGTCAAATTGCTTAGTCTGAATATTATCGTATAGCTCAGTCAAGTAATGCACTTACGAAATCTTCTGCGTCAAAAGGCTGCAGGTCATCTATGCCCTCACCTATGCCAATATATCTAACAGGCATCCCCAATTCCTTCTTGATTGCAAGAACGATGCCTCCCTTTGCAGTACCGTCAAGCTTTGTCAATATAACTCCATCGATAGCTACAGTCTCTCCGAACGCCTTAGCCTGCATAATTCCATTCTGACCGGTCGTCGCGTCAAGTACCAATAGTGTTTGCCTGTTCGCTTCAGAGAATTCTTTATCGATCACCCTATTGATCTTCCCCAAGCCGTCCATAAGGCTTTTTTTATTATGCAGCCTGCCAGCCGTATCGCATATAAGCACATTCGTATTTCTGGCCTTAGCGGACTGAACCGCGTCAAAGATAACGGCGGCTGCATCCGCACCCTCGTTTTGACGTATGACGTTATCTGCTCCTGATCGTTTTCCCCACTCTTGAAGTTGCTCCGCCGCCGCGGCACGGAAGGTATCGCCTGCAGCCAAAATAACGCTTTTGCCTTGCTGTTTATAAACATGCGCTAGCTTCCCTATGGCGGTGGTTTTGCCAACTCCGTTTACCCCCACGATCATAATCGCCTTAGGGAAGGTTTCCGGTTTAGTTTCAAAACTCAATAAATCTACTATTATACTCTGCAAGAGCAGTTTAACATCTTCCGGCTTAGATATCTTACTTTCTTTGGCAGCTCCCCTGAGCTTTTCACATATCTCCATTGCTGTAGAAATTCCGACATCGGCCGAAACCAATATTTCTTCCAATTCTTCAAGAAAGTCTTCATCGATCTTGCTGAAGCCCGCTAAAGCAGAATTCAACGTCTCTGAAATTGCGTTTCTGGATTTACCCAAACCTACCTTAAGTTTTTCAAAAAAACCCGCCATCTCGCCTCCGTAAACTAAACCGCTTGCTGCGTATATTCATCGAATTTAACGCTGACCATCTTGGTCACACCCTTTTCTTCCATTGCCATTCCATACATCGTGTTGCAGTGTTCCATTGTACCCTTTCGGTGCGTAATGACAACAAATTGAGTCTTTTCAGCGTATTCAGCTAAAAACTCTGCAAAGGTATTTACATTTGCCTCATCGAGAGAAGCCTCTATCTCATCCAGCACACAGAAAGGCGTAGGTTTAAGCTTTAGCATCGCAAACAATATAGATATAGCCGTCAACGCCTTTTCGCCGCCGGACAGCAACGATATCAATTGCAGCTTTTTACCTGGGGGCTGTGCGACAATATCGATTTCGCTCTCCAGTATATTGCTCGCGTCACGCAATATCAGTTCTGCCCGACCTCCGCCAAAAAGTCTGTTGAATATAATATTGAAGTTTTTGTTTATCTTTTCAAACTGGATCGCAAATTTTCCTTTCATTATTTCCAAAAGGTCTGTTATCAGTTCATTCAAATCATCTCTTGCCTTTACAAGGTCTACTAGCTGAGAATTAAGGTATTCATATCGATCATGCACATTGCGGTAATCCTCGACCGCATTCGGGTTTACGGGGCCAATACTCCGTATTTCATCTTTGATGCTTTCAATAGCTGATCGAGACTCTCCGATCATTATCTTTCTTCTTAGTTTTTCTGCGTTCCCATAAGTCATTTCATAATCATCCCAGATACGGCTCTGCATATTTTCGTTATCCGCTTGGGCTTTTTCAAT
>JAVBOF010000167.1:0-16719 GCA_031550915.1 Eubacteriales bacterium
GAACCGCCGACCCTGGAAACTGATAAGCCTACGTTTATCGCGGGCCTTATACCTGCAAAGAAAAGTTCGGATTCAAGGAATATCTGCCCGTCTGTTATGGAAATAACGTTTGTAGGTATATAAGAGGATATATCCCCTGCCATTGTTTCAACTATAGGCAGGGCCGTAATCGATCCACCGCCTAGTTCGTCGCTGAGCTTTGCAGCCCTTTCCAACAAACGGCTGTGTAAATAGAAAACGTCACCGGGATATGCTTCGCGTCCCGGGGGCCTTCTCAGAAGCAATGACATTGCCCTATATGCTACGGCATGCTTTGATAGATCATCATATACTATCAAAACGTCCTTGCCTTTATACATAAAATCTTCTGCAATCGAACATCCCGCATACGGTGTGATATATTGCATAGCCGCGCAATCGCTTGCCGTGGAAACTACACAGATTGTGTAGTCTAGGGCGCCGCGTGTTCTGAGCATATGCACGATCTGGGACATCGTCGATGCCTTTTGTCCAATTGCAACATAGATGCAGATTACATCTTTGCCTTTCTGGTTCAATATAGTATCAATCGCTATGGCAGTCTTACCCGTTTGTCTGTCGCCGATAATAAGCTCCCTCTGGCCTTTTCCGATCGGAACCATGCTGTCAATAGACAAGATGCCAGTTTGCAATGGTTGTTTAACGCTCTGCCTATCCATTATGGAAGGAGCTTCACATTCGATCGGCCTAAACCCTTCCGAATGCAATATTTCGTCATTATCAATCGGCCTTCCAATAGGGTCAATTACCCTGCCAATAAGACCTTTTCCGGTTGGTATCTCTATGACCCTTCCGGTTCCGCGTACACGCGAGCCAACTTTAACGGACTCTGTACCGTTAAGCAAAACCGCGCCTGCGCCATCCAATTCGATATTCATAGCAATACCATAGGCATCGTTTTCAAACTCCAGCAATTCTCCATATTGGCATTCCGGCAATCCGCTGGCAAAAACTATGCCGTCTCCGCAGCTTTCCACACTGCCGTATTGGTATACTTCTGGCTTGTATTCATATTGCTGCAGTCTCTCTCTAATGGTACGCCCTATTTCTTTACTTAAAAAATCCATACGAATTTATTCCCTTCCAAAGCAATGTGCATCAGGCTTTTTTCAAATGCTCCTTAAGGTTTTCGAGCCTGGTCTTAATACTGGCATCGTAAACATGACTTTGAATCTCCACCCTAAAACCACCAATGATTTCCGGATCGATGATTTGATCCAAAAAAACTTCCTGTTCCAGTACCTTTGAAAAGTGCAGTTCCAGCTTTTTTAGCTCATCCTTGGCGCAGGGTTTTGCTGTCTTTACTATTCCGCTGATCACCATACTCAACCCATCCTCTCAAAGAACGAATCAATAATTTTCTTATTGTCTTCTTCCTTAACCTCGCGTTCCAATATCTCTGAAGCAATTTGAATAGCAAGATCAACAACCTCACCGCGCATCTCTATAGCAGAGCGATCCTTTTCCTCCTGGATCTTTGCGTGTGCCTGCTCGATCATCTGCTGTGCATCTTTGGTCGCTTTGTCAATAATGCCTTGTGCTGCTTCTTTCGCCTGCGAAGTGCTGCGGTTGATATTCTCTATGGCCTCACTCTTCGAATCCTCAAGTGCGGTCTTGGATTCGTTCATGATCTCCTCCGCGTCCTTCTTTAAAAACTCGGCATCTTCCTTAAGCTTCGCTATTCTCTCTTCACGCGCTTTCATAAACTTTGTTATTGGCTTATACAGTAACAGCCTCAATAATACGTATAGGATTATTACATTGATAATTACCAGTATAATGCTCTTAAAATCAATACCAGGCATAAAATCACCTTCTATTTCTAATAATGGCTATCGTTGCGTCTGTCCGGCCGGTTCGCCTGTCCGGCATTTTCTTTACACCATTTCTATTTCATGGTGAAGATCATTATCAGTGATGTTACGAATCCGTATATAGCAGTTGATTCAGTCAGAGCCAAGCCGAGCAACAGCATAAGCTGGATCTTTCCGCTGGCTTCAGGCTGACGTGCCACAGCCTCAACTGCCTTTCCAGTAGCCAAACCCATACCCAGACCTGCTCCAGCGCCTGTCAGTACCGCGATACCTGCACCTATTGCAATCATACCCATATCCATATTTGTTTCCTCCAATTTCGCAAATTAAGTTGTATATATGTATTATTCAGTTGTTTCCTGAATAAAGGTCAACGTTAACGTTATAAAAATGAATGCCTGAATCAGCGGATGGAAAACATTGAAAAACAGTCCGGCCACCGCCGGTATGCCTGCAGCAAAGTTTCCAAGCGCGAGATATAATAATTCAACTACTATCATACCACCGAGCATATTGCCGAATAGACGGCAGGAGAGCGAAACAGGAACCGCAATATCGCTCAGTATCTTGAATGGTACCATTAGCTTTATCGGATAGATAAATTGTTTCAATCTGCCACTAAGCTTTTTTGCCTTTATTCCATAGTAGTTCATAAAGAAGAATGTCATCAGGGCAAGTCCGATCGTAACTGAAAGATCCGTAGCCGGTGATCTTTGTCCAAACATTTCACATATAGCCGAGCCGATCAAAATAATGCCCAGGGTAATGATATGCGGGGCTATAGAATCAACAAAGTGAGGAACTTTTTCGCGCGTTGTATTGGATGCAAATTCAACAATAATCTCCATAAGGTTTTGCGCACCTTGAGGCCGATCCTTAAGTTTAGGTAAAACAAATATCCGCGCGAGAATAAGTAATACTATCGTCACTAGCATTATGATCCATATATAAACCACGGTTGAGCGGATCGCCAGACCAAATAGTAGGAAGTTATCTGGGTCCAAATGCACGGCAAATTCCTCTTCGTGTCCTTTCGGCAGTAAAAACGTAATTATCAGCGAAATCGCGATCCAGCATATGAAGACAACAAGATTGCGGATACGTTTTTTCTTTTTCTTCGCAATCTGCTCCGCCGTCAAAATTCGCTTTTCTTTGATTTTTTGAGCTTTCTTTAATTGCGATCTTTTTGGTATTTCCTTAAACCATATACCAAGTGACTTAAAAGACGCAAATGACCCTTCAAGGATATTTTGGAAACCTTTCGGGCGATCTTTGAACCTTTTAAGGTACAGCGCTCTTATCAGAATAGTCAAAACTATCAGCACAAACAAAATGAGGACAATAGCGAAAACACTCGTGGGCAAAGTCATTCCAAGTACCTTGACAGCTCCGGCGGGAGCGGCCGGCCTTGCTCCGCCCGGCAATAAATTATCTACAAGTACGTATAGAATTATCAGGCCTATAAGCGCATAAAGATTTTTGAACCTGAAGATTGATTTTTTGGGCTTTTGCTCTCCTTTGGTTTCATCCTTTGCAAGTTTTGCAGCCTTTTCGGCCTCGGCTTTAGCTAGAATTGCTTGATATTTTGCTTTCTTCCTTGCCTTTTTATCTTCTCTTTTGATAGCTGCCTTTATGGCTTTGTTGCGAAAAAAGCCAGAAAAGCTCTCCATAAAGTTTTGTGTTCCGGTGGGAATCTCTGCGTATTTGGGGATTTTTATTATCCTATATAGGATTCCTATTACAAGCAATATAAATACACTTACCGTCAGCATAAAACTAAACGTGGTCACACTAATATTTATTACATAAATAGTGCCGACCAAATTCGATAGTAAAATATTGATGATAACTAATGCGATCAAAACCGATAAATCCCTGAATATTGCAATAGACAGAGGTTTTTGCATATCTGTAGTCTTGTCATATGTTCTGTTACTTAATATGCACTTACACAATGTGAAAACAAATGCTAAAAATAATATTATAGTTATTATTAGCCAAACACTATTCATTATTATTTGTTCCAACTTTCTTTTTAATAAATAAAAAGTAAACTAATGAACATATCAATATTACTCCTACTAACCCAAGGCCGCAATACAACAGCTGGTCTCTAAACCAGATACCAGTTGCCGTCAAAACCAAAGCGTAGACCAAGAGTTTTAATAAAAAAAAGCCGATTGCCCTCTTGACCTTAGTTTCAATAATGAACACTGTAAGCCTCTTGAGTAATAGAAATTCTATCACACCGCCTACGAAACCAATTAAAAAACCTATCACGAGCAACCTCAGCTAACAAATTATACTAATCTATAATTTACACTTTTATTAATTATCTCTCAATCCTCATAAAGCACGATATTAGACAATTATCTGCAAATATTGTTAAATATCGTGGAATTGCTGTCTTTTTCGCCATCATTTCATTCAGAATATTTCAAATACAAAAGACGTCTGTCTGGGGAACGCACAATCCATCTGACCGACACTGTTATTGTCCCAATCCAAAAGGCCAAGTTTTTGCAAGTCTGACGCTGAGACGCTTCCGCATATGATTTGTGCCAATGCAGCGATATCCAGCTTTTGCAGTCCACTTTCGTCTGTTCTCCGCAAGCTTGATCTTTCTCCGCGCTTTGCAGTAAGCCTATAAGAACCATCATTCCAATTTGCGTGCACATCCTTTAGTTCGAAAGCTATATCTATATCACAGGATGGAGTTATTCCTTCAAAAAAGTGTATCACGTCAACTATACGCATCATTGCATATGGTTCTAAATATACTTTTGACCGCGCTTCCTGCATAAGCTCCATGAACATATCGTTTGGTTTCATTAAAACGCTTGCCCTTTCGAAACCTTTTGACCATATATAATCCATCATAGATACAAAAACCGAGTACTCTTCAAAAACAGCTTCTTCAACCAACAATCTTTCTTTATCAGGTAAAGCTATCAAGTAACCTGTTACCTTACCTTTATCCAAGAATAGCAATGTTAGCCCGTTTAGCTCGTTATTTCCATCCAATAAATGCTTCCAGTTAGTGTCATGTCTAAGCACATATCCCGTTAGCTCTCCGGTATAACCCGCGTAGCATTCTTTGATATCCCCGATATAGTCCTCAGCATCCTTGCTGCCTTTTAGACGAACGACTTCGCCCGATGCCCTTTCAATACCATTAAAAGACGGTTTATCCAAAACATACCGTTTCGCAGTCGTGGATATTGCCCATCCGAATTTTTTGTAGAAAGAATACTTGAAAGGATATAACCATGTCGCGGTAATACCTCTCTCCTTCATATCCTGCAGTGAATCCTGTAGTAAGTTTGCCATAAGATCTTTGTTCCTATACTCAGGCAAAGTAGCGGCCCCCACTATCCATTCGGTTTTAACCGATTGACCGCGTATCTGCATATCATACTTTTGAAGGTGCAGATTTGTAACGATCCTGCCGTTTAGCCTGTAACCAACTATTCGGCCTTCGTTAAATCTTCCGTTAAAATACCAATCTGAACTCCTTTGCGTTTCCTTGGAAAAGCATTTGAGCCATATATCCTTTAACTCATCCTTATCAAGTTTTGAAAATACTTCATATTTCAATTTTTTATCCTTTTTACTTGAAAATAATAAAATATTTCTCAAGAAGTCTTACGGGGTGGTAGCTTTGTTTAGCTTTACGCAATCCTTCGATTCCAAGATCCTCTTCCCTGTTTATATATAAAGCATTTGGAAAAGCGTTTCTGGCAAATTCCCTGTTTACATACGGGTACAGGCCGTTTATGTTTGCATTAGCCTTTTCTATATGTATCAGGGCTGTTTCGCTGTTTATCATTTCTCCCAAAGAAAAAGCCTCGATTTTTCCGTCAACTTTTATAACACATGCTTTAAATCCTAGCCTATCATAGTTTTGAAGAGCATCTATGACAGAAAGCCTTTCATAATCAGTCTTTCTTGAAAGGTCGTCCTTATTCTCCATCCAGCTGTCATATACATTTATACAATCCTCAAAAAATTCATGGGAATAATTGATATATTCACATTCATGATTAGCGAGCAAAGCATTTATATGATTCCTCTTCGCATGATATTTTTTTCCTGCAAGTTCTCTTAGATCATCACCATTGTAGATATATTCAAAGCTTACAGGGTCAGGCGTATATTCAAATATGCCCGGGCATTCTTCTTTCAATAGCTTTGCCTGAATATCATTGCACCGCATAAGAAATGGCAGGCCCTGTTCCAGCATATAATCCTTAACTTTCATTATGTGAACAAAAAGTTCTTTCTTTCGAAGAGGCACAGGCGTAAAAGCGAATTCCCGATTTCCGTATTTCATCCAGTAGAACAAAACATTATCCTCAATCGTATAAGATATATCCCATAGGTGTCTCCATATAAAAAGGTTCGCGAACGAAGCTTCTGCATTATCAAATTGCCATTCCCTGATTATTCCGTTAATCTTCCCCTGATCGTCAAGTTCAACTTTCCTGAAATTCATACATTCCTCCATTTCTCCTATAGCATATTTTATACCAAATTAAGATTTTTTCAATACTTGACTGTTGCCTTGGTTCGATGATATTATCGGTAAACCAGCAGTGGAGATATTAGGTTTACTAAAGGAGGCATATGCATTCAAAGTCGAAAATATTATCTGTATGCGCGTTGTTTACTGCGCTTACATGCGTTTCAAGTTTCATAAAGATTCAGATCCCCGGTTTTTTGCCCTTCACGCTACAAAGCCTTGTAGTCATGCTTAGTGCGTTAATGCTTCCCCCACGCTATTCAGCTGTCAGTCAAACGCTATACCTTGCAATCGGTCTGGCTGGCGTACCGGTTTTCGCTATGGGTGGCGGTCCTGCATATGTCCTTTATCCGTCATTCGGCTTTTTGTTGGGGTTTGTTCCAGCTTCATTTGTTGCAAGTAAGATTTATTCTAAAAAGGCCTGGCGGAACGGAACAAAAAAAACCGAAGCATTCTCGGCGATACTCTCTATGGCAGTAGGCAACATTTGCATCTACTCATTTGGAATAATGTATTTGTATGTACTTGGCGGAGCATACGGAATATACGATGTATTTGTGAATTATTTTTTAGTATTTCTGCCCTATGATATCGTTAAATGCATATGCGCAGTCTTTCTGTATAATCAAATCAAGCGAAAGCTTCCGGCTTTCATCTATTCTTTGCGGCAGTAAAATCCAGATAACCCTGTAAAATTGTAACAGCGGCAAGCTTATCTATTACTTTCCGTCTCTTTTTTCTGCTGATGTCAGCTTCTAACAAGGCTCTTTCCACAAAAGCTGTACTTAAGCGTTCGTCCCAGAATTCCGAATCTACATTTAGTCTTTCTTTTAATATACCCGCGAAATCCAAAACTTTCTGTGCAGCCGGGCCAAGGGTTCCGTTCATATTCTTTGGTAAACCCATAAGAAGGGTACATGGCGCATACCTACACAAAAGCCCGGATATATGGTTTATATCCGTATCTATATCCCTTCTTTCATAGGTCTCCAAGCCCTGAGCAGTCATTCCGAGCGCATCGCTGACCGCAAAACCAATTCTTTTTTCACCATAATCTATAGCTAATACTCTCAACATAATCACACATCTATTCTAATATTTTTATACAAAAGTGTGGGCACACGGATGCACAATACGAACACAAAACACATCTATTATTGTCTACACAAGCTGTGCCGTCTCTGATGGACAATGCATGGGAACGGCAGCGTTCTACGCATTTACCACACGCCTCACACCAATCGTGTATATAGAGACTTTTCGCGCGTGTATCCGGCATTTCAGGCATCTCGCTTTTATCCATATAATTGAATATAGCGGCATTATACTTTATTTCGTTTTCGTTCTGCATACCAACGGCCACTGAATGTAGGCACTCTTTGTCACGAACATATATCAAAGCTTTTTCAATATCCTTTATCAGATGTCCACCGCCCAACGGCTTCATTCCGAATATTCCCTTACCGAGGCTGCATGATACCGCCAATGCTTTCTCCATATCTTGTGCCGATCCATCCAATATACCAAATCCATCCTTATTTATCATCGGGTGGATTATTTCGATTTCATTATACATATTTGCTCCGGTCACACCGGAAACAAGGTGTGTAGATAATCCCACTGCGCGGATTTTCCCTGCTGCCTTTTGTTTAATATAGTATTCGAGTGCGTCATAATGCCCGCGTATCGTGTGTTCGCTTTCCTGCTCGTGCATAAGCATGATATCGACATAATCTCTGCCAATAGCACGCAGGGAAGCATCTAAAGACTCCTGGGCGCCCCGAACATCGTAAGCGTATGACTTTGTACAGATAACGGCTTCAGGGTGATTCTGAAGTAATGGCTTTAAGAACTGGTAATTTTCATATAATTGAGCGGTGTCGAAAAAATTGATGCCTATTTCATAGGCATAATTCAACAACCGTACCCCTTCGTTCAGGGAAATTTGTTTTTTTAACGGGCTTAAAGTAAGAGTGCCAAAGCAAAGCTTTGACACGTTAATATCAGTTAGACCAAGATTGTTATACTTCATTAGTTAGGCTTTATATTCATTGATATAGAAAGAGATGATTTCTTCTAAAAGCTCATCTCTTTCAATACGCCGTATGAGATAGCGTGCGTTGTTATGGCTTGTAATGTACGTCGGATCACCGGATATTATATAACCGACAAGCTGATTTATCGGATCATATCCCTTCTCTTTCATAGCATCATAAACCTTTATTATTATTTCATTTGCCATATATGCATTTTCTTTGTCAAGAGAAAATTGCATCGTTTCATCAAACCGGTTCATTACGATACCTCCATATCGACTTAAGACCATCATTATTATAATACATTTCTACAAATAATTCAAACCTAATTATGGCATCAAATTGAATAATCATTGTGATTCGTTAATTCCGTGATCGGTTTTTACATTTTCATCCATAGACCTATAAGTTATAATAAACCTGACGTCTTCATTTATTACTATATATATTGGAAGTGACAGAATAATTCCGGGCAATCCAAAGGTATACATACCTATTATCAAAACCGTAACCGTCAAAAGGGGGTGCATGCCAAGTTTTTTCCCCAGTAATTTTGGCGCTAAAATACCGCCAACAATTTGTTGTGTAATCAAAACCACTATAACAGAATACCATACAAGCATACCATTGACCGGCGCCGCGACAAGAACCGGCGGAATAGATCCTGCTATTGGCCCGAAGTAAGGGATTATACTGCAAACAGCCATAAATACCGCTAGTATAAAGGGTTTTGGCAATCCTATTACTATGAACCCAATAAGTGAAAGCGCACCGCAGGACAGAGCAATTATTATTTGGCCCTTTAGTAGTTTTCTCAGTATATTATTTGAATATTTGAATATAATAATTAATTTATATCTATTTTTGCTCGGTATCAGATATAATAATTTATCGACAAAATACTGCTTATCTTTAATAAAAAAGAACGAAAAAACCGGCGTCAGGCCAATAATACCGATCCACTTTATTATGTCATTTATAGCCTCGGTACCATTGAAAAGATTTTTTACCCAATCTGCAAACGCAATTTTTATTTGGTCTCCTATATCTCCGATACCCAGCTTTGTTAAATTCGCCTGAAGAGATTCTGTCCTTTTATCTAGTGCCGAAAAATATTCAGGCAGCTGCTGTGAGAAGCTTTTTATGGAATCTATTATGGCCGGGATAAGAAATAATGAAAGTAAAGAAAGCATAACGAAGATTATTATATAAACTATTATGATAGATAGTATATCTGAAAAGTATTTTTTAAGAAATGTGACAGCAGGCGAAGTAATATAGGCAAAAGCTATTGATATCAGAATAATCGCAATCACAGGCCATAGAAAATTCCAAAATACTATCAATAAAACAATCAACCCGGCAATATAGATATACCGGGCTAATCTTTTCACCGAACCATTTCGCTTGTCTTTTCCCATGTGTCCTGCCTTTACAATTGCTTACATACCCATTCTTCTTGCGTAATGCTGCATCGTCCTCCTGCCGTTACGTAGCATTCTTCTTGCGTTCCGCTGTGCTGCGGAAGGATACATTGCTACCATAGCAGATACTCCAATTATACTGCCAATTAGCGCTCCTTTAAAAAAACTACCCACTTCATTCTCTCCTTTCAAATGCATGTTGATCTATTCTTGTATCTATTACGTTTGAAATTTTCGATACGATCTTTTGCCTACCGATTTTGAAATCTTCCCAAAAGCTACGGGAAACCTCTAGAAACTCCACTTCACCGCTCTTTTCATCAAAAGCTATCTCGCTGATATATCCAAATTCAGTATCTGTTAGTTTTGCTTTAAGTTCCATATTGCCGTTGAAAATGTAATCATTTCCGCTGGTACGGTATCCATTTCCTGATACTATAACGCTTGTCCCAATTGAGCAAATATCACTATATGGCACATAAACGTTTTTCGAAAACAGCCCGTTTTTATTTACTATGATTCCGGCTACGACTTTTTTTTCTGCCTGGTAATCGATCGATACGATTTCCCCAATTCTCTTTCCATCGTCTGAATGAACAGCCATACCCAATAATGAACTGCATTTTAACATAACATTTCACGCCTTTCCTAAGTTATAGTATGCAGGCTAATAGCGATTTTTATTTAATCGAGGAAATGTTATCTTATACCAAATTCATTTATCCAGCGTTAAAACCCTTTCATTAAAGACTTTCTTGATCGTATCCAATATTTGCGGGTTTTTTGCGTTTTCCGCTCCGTGTATTATTATTTTACCTGGGGCTATCGTTATTAAAGAACTTATCAGGATATCCTCGTCATTCATGCTTCCTTCATTCTCTGCTTCCAATGCCAATGCTATCTCATTATCCAGTTGTGTCAGATCCTTATCCAACAAAATATACTTACCACCACGCTGGACATTTACATGAACCTCATCAATTTGTGGCGATTGCATGTTTACAAAATATTGAAGTATTTTGATAAATTCCTGATATTCGTTTTCAACGATGATTGTATTATAGGCACTTTCAACGTATCCATCCCAGCAACTTATCTGCTCCTTCATCCTGAATCTTAAAACACCGTCCAAAATCAATTGTCCCGATACCAGTCCGTCAGCAATACAGCCGTCCAGAGAGTGTGTCCAATTCTGGTTTTTCTTTATCCAGCACCAAACATAACAAAATATCCGGGCCTTATCCATTGGCTCCAATGTTGGATATTTTTTATTTATCAGCCGTATTATCATGCTTTCGGCTAATTCTTCAGCCATAATGGATATGATTACATCAGATACGGCTTTAGTGCAGGTTTCATCGTTTTCTTCCTTGTCCGACGGGTATGCTTCAAGCAAACATAATTGTGCCGGTTCATCTTCCGATTCCGATATGCTCCAATGGATCCCCTTAGGAATAAATTTCGAACATTTTAGAGTTAGTATATCGAACAATGGCAGGTTTTTTTCTTCCAAGCCAATTGAATATTGCATGATTCCAACTACACATCCTGATAATAATTTTCCGGCTGAATCATATTATGCCATGATTAATTAAGCCGTGCGTTTCCTTGTGTAGTATATCTCAAGGCAATAATAAAACGCATGAAATATTTTCATGTTTTCCAGTCTAAAAACTTTTCCTTGTTTTTGTTCATTATCATGATATAATTTATTGAATAAGAAAAGCAATTTAGAAAGGTTATTTATGGATAGAAAGGAATTAGCAAAGTATATCGATCATACTATTTTGAATGCGGATGCAACTAATTCAAACATAGTCAAACTTTGCGAAGAAGCAATGAACAACTCCTTTGCAAGCGTCTGCGTCAATGCCAACCATATTGAAATGGCTGCGGGCATATTAAAAGACAGCAATATTGCCCCATGTTGTGTTATAGCTTTCCCTCTTGGCGCATCGACGCCGTTGATAAAAGCAAATGAAGCCCGTTCCGTAATAGAGCTTGGTGCGACGGAAATAGATATGGTAATAAATATTGCCGCGGTAAAGGATAAAAATTGGACGCTTGTCAAAAACGATATCGAATCGGTCGCAAAAGTCGTAACCAAGGGAAATGCGCGGTTAAAAGTAATAATAGAAACTTGTATTCTTACGAATGAAGAAAAGATAATGGTATGCAAGATCGCAAGAGATGCGGGGGCCGATTTCGTTAAAACCTCAACTGGTTTTTCAACCGATGGCGCTACGGTTGAGGATGTAGAGTTAATGCGTAAAACAGTAGGCGCAGAAATGGGCGTTAAAGCTTCGGGCGGCATCCGTGATTACGAAACGGCGATTGCAATGATAAACGCGGGAGCAACACGAATAGGAACGAGCTCAGGATTGAAAATAATCGGCATCGATTGTTAGCTTATCAAGATATTTATCTATGCATTTAACTTGACAAATATGCTCTATTTCCCTATTATATTTATACTTGCCGAAGTGGCGGAACTGGCAGACGCACAGGACTTAAAATCCTGCGAAGTAACATTCGTACCGGTTCGATTCCGGTCTTCGGCACCAAAATCGTTTCTATAGGAATTGAGCAATCCATTCCGTAGGAACGATTTTTCTTTTATGTTATAATTTGTATTGGTATAGTTTGCTTTTTTACTGCAACGCTGGATATTTGAAAGGACAAATATGAGCCTGATCAAAAAAAACATTCCAAACATCATTACGTCGTCCCGTATTGTCTTTTCAGTGGTCTTTATTTTTGTTATCTATGCAACTTTTTGTTCTGGTATTGTAAATGCATATTTGATCGTATGTTTTGGCGCAATTATCTTATCAGACGTTATGGACGGTCATATTGCCCGAAAAATGAATCTTGTAAGCCTCTTTGGAGCAAAGCTTGACCTTGTGGCAGATTTGATTTACGTCGTAGGCGTTGTTGGCACGCTCGTATATTTTCACAAATTGCCCCCATGGTTCCTTTTCGTTCTGGCCGTCAGCTTTATTGGATTTCAAATTACATCCAGGCTGTTTTTGCGTTATAACTGTTCACAGTCTCATGTGATATTCGATAAATTAGGAAAAACGGCAGCGATCTTAAGTATGCTGATTCCGGGCATATATGTTTTTAGATGCATGATTGTTGATTATGAACCAATTATGTTAGCACTTGCCTTTATAATAACCAGTTTATTCTGTGCATCTTCGGTTTATAGGATAATGTTGGTTTTTAAAGCAAAGCGTGGATTGTAGTTTGCCGCAAATCAATCTACAAATATTAGAAATCGTATGATTATGCCTAAAGACCTTTGTTTACGGCACTTTGCGAGTTTGTCCTTATGAGCAGCGGCACCAGCGGACAGTGCCCGCTCACAATATCGCGCATCATATTTAGGTGATGTGCGATATTCTTATACCTGAGTCGAAGCGTCATCTAAATAATCAAGGCATTACATGTGTGAGCAAAGTCCGCTTTGCAAACGCCGGTTTTACCAATCATCGCGCAACATGCTTTTTGGGGTCGCAGCAATACTGTCAGGCTTGTATCTTTCCAGTAATACAATACATGCTTAATACTGTTAAGGAGATTTTACATTATTTACTTGCCATATTATGTAGATTATTGCAATATATAGTTTCCTATCACGAAAAATATTCTGAAACGTTCTTTTACACTTTACAAATTTTTTTTGACGTGTTATTTTATTTTCATAAATCACAATTGATCTTCATAATTATTCCATTTCATGCATCCAATTGCTTCGTCGGTCTTTGATTCCATTATTTGCGCATTTTCCCAATATGGGACATTAAATAAAAGGAGAATTATGTATGAAAAGAACCCTGAGAGTTATTTTGGCGTTAATTGTCGCGTTAACCCTGGTGTTATCGGTTGCCTGTGCGCCTTCAGCTCCCGCTCCCGCTGCATCAACGGATACCGCCCAAGCTGATACAGCAGCTCCTGCCGAAGACGTTCAAAAAGACACCGATTCAGAGAACAAAACCCCAACCGATGCTGGCGACCGCACCGAGATTCGCGTAGGCATTGTTAATCCGGGCACCGGACCGATCGCTTCTTTTGGAGAAGGAACTCCTTGGACCGAAGAGCACGCTATCGAGAGTGTAAATAAGGATGGCGGAATTTTCATCAAAGAATTAAATAAAAAACTTCCTGTTAAATTGATAATAGTAGATTCAGAATCCGACCCTACAAAGGCAAGCGAGCTTGCATCCAAACTGGTATTGGAGGATAAAGTCGACATTCTTGTAACACGTCATACTCCCGACACTATACTTCCGGTTTCGGCTGTTGCAGAGCGCTACGAAGTTCCCTGCGTTTCTATGGATGGCCCTGTTGATGCATGGCTGCCCGGCGGTCCCTACAAGTGGGCTTTCCACGCTTTTTGGGAGATACCGAATGTTTTCGATACATTTGAGAAGATGTGGAAAAAAGTCGGATTGGACAAGTGCAATGTCGGCGTCATGCTTCCAAACGATGCCGATGGAATGGCATGGTCTAAGGTTGTATTGGAAAGAGTACCGGCTGATGGATTTACTCTGGTAGATCCGGGTACGTATCCCGCCGGCACAAAAGATTTTACTTCAATGATCAACCTTTTCAAGGAAAAAAATGTTGACGTCGTAATGGGCGTTAATATCCCACCGGACTTCGCGACATTTTGGAGACAGTGCAAGCAGATGAATTTCAAGCCAAAGTTCATTACGGTCGCGAAAGCTTATCTGTTTAAGCCTGATGCTCTTGCTATGGGTGCAGACGCCGCAAACGGACTTGCAGCAGAAGTATGGTGGAGCCCGTGGCATCCGTTCAAATCTTCTATTACAGGCGAATCCAGCCAGCAGCTATGTGATGCCTGGACCGCTGCGACACAGAGGGAATGGACACCTCCGATTGGCTACAAGTATGCGTCTATGGAGGTTACAATAGATGCATTAAAGCGTGCACAATCGCTTGATAAAACCGCGATCCGCGATGCAATTGCGGCAACAGACCTAGATACTATAGTAGGGCATATCAAGTATACGCCTGAACAATACTGCTATACGCCGGTTATTGGTGGACAATGGGTAAAAGATGGTGAGGATTCCCTCAAACTCGAAATCATCAGCAATGAAATGTGCCCAGAGATACCGATTACGGCAGAACCGCTTTATCCATTACCGTAATGGCCGCTTACCCGGCCTTACAATATATCTTAACTTATTAGGAGGACAAAAATGTTAGTATCCAATCTCAATTCACTTGAAGAGACTCTTCCCCCATTACACCATGATATGGTAAGCAATGAAATCTTTACAAAGGCTCAGGCAAAGTACTCAAGGGTTGCCATATCTATACTCGGTCCCGGTGGCGGCGCAGAAATGCATGTACATCCGGGTTCAGAGCATTATTTCTTGATGCTTGAAGGAAAACTGAAAGTGAAAACGGATAAAATGGAAGTTGTTGTTGGACCGGGAGAATGTGTTTTAGTCGAGGATGGAGAACCCCATCAAGTTCTGAATGCACATGATGGAGTGACCAAGTATTTTGCGCTTGGTAGCCCCTATCCCAGCGAATGGAAACCCGTGGAAAACAACTAATTAATTACTTGGAGGATTTATGAAAATACAAGCTGCTGTAGTATTCGCAAAGGATGGAAATTTTGATATCCGCGATGTAGAGCTTATGGAACCTAATGCCACCGATGTTCTAGTTAAAATGGTCGGATGCGGTATATGCAATACGGACGGCTATGCAAGGGTGCAGGGCTTTCCAATTGAATTCCCTATCATCCTTGGCCACGAAGGCTCCGGCATCGTTGAGAAAGTCGGCAGTGATGTTAAGTATGTCAAACCTGGCGACCATGTGGTTTTCTGCTCTTATAACTGTGGTGAATGTGAAGCTTGTATAGCCGGTATGCCAAGCTGCTGCGAACGTTGCGATGAAGTGAATTTCGGCAGCAGACATGCGGATGGCCAGAAAAAAGCATCTATCGACGGGAAAGAGATATCTTCATTTTTTAACCAATCCAGTTTTGCAACATACGCAATTGGTGACGAAAAAAATGTTGTTAAGGTAGATCCTTCTATGGAGCTTGCATTACTGGGACCGCTCGGATGCGGTTTGCAGACAGGTGCCGGTTCCGTACTAAACCGTTTGCAGCCGGAGCCAGGTAGTTCATTCGTTGTGTTTGGATGTGGCAGTGTTGGTTTGAGCGGATTGATGGCGGCAAAAATATGCGGATGTAGCCAGATCTTTGCTGTTGATATCCTGGACAATAGGCTTGAATTGGCCCGCGAACTTGGCGCGACGCATTTGATAAACAGCAGTAAATGCGATCCTGTTGAAGAAATACTAAAGATCACTAGAAATGGAGCCGATTATAGCTTGGATACCACAGGCCGCGAGGAACAGATTAATCAGGCACTGAACTGTTTGAAACGGAAGGGTAAGGCAGCGGTTGTAGGGAGCTCCGGAGATAAACCGATTGGGATACAGATTCAATATGCTCTTATGGGCAAGTCCAGAACACTTGAAGGCATTATACAGGGAGATTCCAACCCTCGATTGTTTATTCCAAAGCTTATAAGACTATACAAAGAAGGGGTATTCCCCTTCGATAAACTCATTTCGTATTATCCTTTTGAAAAGATAAACGAGGCTTTCAGCGATATGTATAGCGGAGTAGCGATAAAGCCTGTTTTGAAATTCTGATTTTAGAGATTCTGACTTATCCCTGCGTTCAATTAAGGAGGCAGGGATTTCTTTTTTAAATACATGATATGCCATATTGCGAAAATATTTTCGAATTGATATTATATACTGATATAGAAGAGTTGAGGAAGACAATGAAAAACTTAGAAATAATATCTGATTATATTCCGCAGGGA
>JAVBOF010000084.1:0-9753 GCA_031550915.1 Eubacteriales bacterium
GTCGTTCCAGGTAACGGTAAACAGCTTGGGAACAGGAGAAACGAGCAAGAAGATAAATAACGTAGCCGTAGTGAAGACAAACGATCCAACGGATCCGGGAACGCCTACGAACGAGACGGAGCATGATGTAGATAAAGCGGATCTGAAAATAAGAAAAGATAGCGATCCTTTGCCAGGAACGGTTGTCAATCCGCGATGGAACGGCGGACAGGGTTCGATTATCACATACTCAGTGTATGTAACGAATACTGGCAAAACAGTTGCAGAAAATATTAGGATTACGGATGCAATACCAGAAAATACATTGTATCTAGAAGATACTGCAACAAGTACTGTTGGCGGAAATGTGGGGCCTGTTGGTACAATTAGTAATGCAAAGCTTACGTGGATAATACCGCAACTGAAACCAAATGAAACCGCAATTGCGCAGTTTAAGGTTGAAGTTGGAACGATGGCAGCAAATGTATATAAAATGGATATAAAGAATGTTGCATACGTAAAGCTTGTAGGTCCGAATGGTGATCCAACGAAAGATGATCCCAGCAATCCGGGGAATCCGACAAATGAGGTAAAGCATCAAGCGGAAAGATTTAAGAAAGCTGCAGGGCAAAACAGGATAATGCCAGATTCATTGGTAGATTATCATCTTTCGGGTTTGATGAATCCATACGCGGGTGAAGTGACGGATTTCGTTATCACTGATTTGCCTCCGAAAGAACTCAGCTTGGTATCATTAAGCATGCCGGCATTTGTAAAAGGTAAAGGTGTTACTTATTCAATAGTATATAAGACGAATTTGACTGGGTTAAATTCTGTGGTATACAAAGCAGGTATCCCGGCTGATAAGACTTATACATGCAATGCGCCTGAACTAAAAGACGGAGAATATTTAACCAATATCAGCTTGTTATTTGCAAAGGTTCCGGCAAGATTCGCTGAAGGCGACGAAGTAGTATTTACATTCAGGGTGGCAAAGAATATTGATTCATCCAATGTAATCAATAAGGGACTTTTGGGATATACTTTGGATGGCAAGGAAATCGAAATACCTGATGACAGTGATGTTCCGTTAGGTCCGCCAGCAGTAACGCCTACCCCGACAGCAAAGCCGTCAGCGACTCCGACAGCAACGCTGACTGTGGTTGATGACAATGATACGCCCAAAGCTCCTAATTTGCCTAAGACTGGTGAAATGGAAATTAGTACATATCTATTTATAGGTTTAGGGTTGATTCTTGCGGGTATTGGCTGTATGGTGCGGTCGAGACATAGAAGAGGTAAAAAAGCATAATACGTTTTTGAGTTCAAATTGATCTTAAAATAAAAGAAATAAGCCGGAGAATACCGGCTTATTTCTTATTTTCCCTTAGAACTATACCTTTACCGAAAATCCACCCATGCAGTAATAGGGTTCGTCTTTGGCCCACTTGGCGGCGATATAGTGGCTCGAACTCCTGGCCTCAGCCGCCATTCATTGATTTGTCTGTGATAACGCCGGCCACTTATGGTAATCCCCGTCATTATATTTCAATCCGCAAAGTATTAAAATTCCCCTACTGCAATGTAGCGTAATGCAAACAGAGGTCAATCGGAGACCAAATCCTTAATTAAAGTGTTTTTTGATTATAGCGATAGAGTTCATGGTTTGTCTGCACAACAGACGAGGCATGCTCAATGGAGTATATAATAATGCTGTCCCTCGGATTCTTAGCGTACAGAGGGGCGTAACCAGCAAATTTGAATAATTGCTGAGTTTCGTCCAGAGACAGCTTCATACCAAAGCACAGGCAAATCAATTTGTCTCTTGAGGGTCTGCGCGTCCCCGCAAAAATCTGGTAGGCATAAATCTCGTTGATTTCGGAATCGCGAATTACATCTGGCTTTTGCAAATCCTTATGCTCAAGTATAGCTTCAATAAGCCGGGCAAGGGTATCATCCAGCATATGCTCTTTGTTCTTTGTCATATAGCTATCTATGTTATTAGTTTGTAATAGCTCTGACAGCATTTCCGTTGTTTGCTTTTCCAGCATACCGCTTCTCCTAAAATATCCCCAGATTACTTTTTATTTTCTTTAGCAATCAACCATAACTGTTTGGTGGTTTCCGTTGCCTTGCCATCCTCCACTAAACGGATAACCCCACTAGCATTAATGGTATCAATAACTTTTTGTGGAACCAAATCATCGCTTACTTTATAGAATCGGCAATCGGTAAAGTTGACAATCCCCGCCGCCTCATGGTCATCGTCCCTGCTATATTTATAACCGCCTGTAATTTCGCATATATAATATTCTCCACTTGGGCTGATGGTCCAAAGAAGATGTATATAGCTGCTGTCCTTAGATGTGATGTTTTCAAAGTTGTCCAGCGTTCTGTCAAGTTCCGCATCCCCGGGATAAGCTCCTTCCTGCTCTCTAAGCTGTCTATACTCAACAACGGAAGTTGGTTGTCCTTTTAGACCCCATCCAAAACCAACATAACCATTTTTCAAACAATATTGGAAGGAATCCACCCCGCCATGAGGCCGCAGTTTCATCGTCCATGCGCTGACGCTTGATGTAGCAACTGTAGGGCTGCTGAGATTCAAAGCCATTATAATTCCGCATGCAATTAATAATACTACTATAATAGCAGATGCCAACAAAATCCGTTTTTTCTTGCGAACCTTCATTAAGGGCAAGGGCTTTTCCTCAACCAGCTTGTTCATACAATAAGGACAAAATCTAGCCTCTTTTGGTAAGCTCACATTGCAGTGCGGGCATGTTTTAATATCCATCAAAGCAAATCCTCCGCAAGACACGAAATGTTATGATAACGTTTTTTCGGGTCGATCTGAGTACATTTATCAATAACTTTGGCTAGTTTCCCTTTATATAAATCCACGGACGGATGCGTTCCCGTAAGCATGACGTTCATCATAATGCCTAGCGAAAAGATGTCCGTGCGCTCGTCTGATTGGGCAATGCCGAATTGTTCCGGTGCCGCAAAACCTGTTGTACCGATTACATGGGTATCGTTGGCTTTATAGGTTTTAAATATCTTGGAGGCATTGTAGTCTATCAGCTTGATAATCCCGTCATTTTGAATGATTACATTTTCAGGCTTAATGTCCCTATGTATAATCCCTATACTGTGTAAGGCGAAAAGAGCTTCACAAAGCGAATACAATATCCTTCTGGTTTCCTTTTCCGAGAAAACCTTTCTCTGCAATTCCTCAGATACTGTAACGCCATCTATATATTCTTCCAGCACCAAAGCCGAATTTTCATCAGCGATAACTTCATATACAGCAGGAATATTTTTTTGGCTGACGCACTGCAATACTTGATAAACCTCTCCATTGCCCTGAAAGCTTCTCCTGACAATATCTTTTTGCAGAGTATTATGCCTCAAAAGGCAAATCTCGGATTTATCATTCTGTTTTAATATGCGCACTAATTCATATTGATCGTTTAGTTGTTCCATTAGCCAGGCTAACATTCCTAACCCCCTGCGGAAGATATATAGATAATTATACTATTTTTCTTTTGTATTTTGTAGTGGCAAGTCCTATATAAGGCAATTTGGCTTTAGAGGCAAGCAAACTAAGCAGGCAGCTTAGGACACCAAACACCCATCCGTGATACATTAGAACTGTATGTCAAAGTCTTTGTTGAACTAATTTTGTTAGAGGGCATATGCAATCAAAGGCGAAAGTTAATGGTGAAGGTTTAGTTAAAGTAATATTTTTTGGAGGTATCATTATGAAGAAAATGCGTTTGATGTCATTACTGCTAGTGGCGATGCTCATATGTTCTGTTTTGCCAAGTATTGCGGTAGCAGCCAGCAATTCGTACAAGAAACCCACAAAGATAAAAAGCGGCTATTCCGTGGACCTAAATGGCGATAAGAAAAAAGAAAAGATTACTATATCATCTGTTCGACTTAACAGCCATCCCATGTATGGCACTAAAGTCACTGTGAAAGTAGGAAACAAATCAATACCAACAAAATTTTATGATGCCAAAATCTATGTAGGCGATATCAATAAGAAGGACAAGTATAAGGAAGTTTTCATCATTTCTAACGGTGGGGATATGGAATGCTGTTATGTTTACAGATATAATGGATCAAGCCTCAAAAGAATCAATGCATCATATACTGATCTTGGCAAAAAGTATTCCAACAGAAGCTATATAAATTGCTATAGCAACAAAGCAATTCGTTTATTCGGTGACGGAAGAATCTCGTTATACTCTCCTAATCAATCAAGATACGTAGAATACAAGCTTAACGGTTCAAAGTTGAATGAGGTATATGTAAAACCTAAATTGTTAAAATCATCAAGCATTTTAATTTTGAATGCAAACCATGATTATACCCCGGAATATGAATTTTATATTGAATTCAAAACCTATGGACTAAAAGGCAACGTATATGTCGATGTGTATGATGGGGTTCAAAAAATATATAACGACAAGTGTAATCTTGACGATTTATTTGGAATCGAAAGCGGCTTTGCAAGTGGCATTTTTGTTATAGCTGACGAAAACTGGAATCCGCTTATAGAGTCCGGGAAACAGTATACTGTCAAGGTTTATATAAAAACATCGGCTGGTACATCCAATATTATCAGCGAAGAATACACAATAAAATAAAATGAGGAAGGCAATTATGCAAAGAAGAGCGTTTAAACATGCCTTAGCGTTTTGTTTGGTAATCTGTTTGACAATCATTTTTCTCCCAAATACGAGTTTTGCAGCAAAAAGTCTTAGCAAGAGCGAAAAGAAAATTCTTACCAATGCTTTTGAAGTGGTTATGTCTGGGAGCTATGATTCAGCTTATTTTAAAACGCTTAAGGTCTATGCCGCCAGTAAAAAGCAGAAGAAAGATTTCTATAGCGACGTAATATTTCATTATCTTGGATGGGCATGCACCGCAGATATTGCAAAGAAGAACTTCGGCAATAATGCGGTTCAACCTACAGTCGTTAATGGAGATTCTCTACAATTAAGCCGATCACAAATGGAAAAGATATATCTTAGCTTTTTTGGTTCGAAATATAAAGCTGGCATCAATGATGTCTTGAAGAATTTTTCTAAGGTGTATAATGCAAAGTATAAAAACGGCAAATATACCGTTTGGCCAGGTGAAGGATCAGTAATGTATCATTACGCAGTAATACAAAGATATGCTATTGCAAAAAGCGGTTCAATTAACATTACTTTCAAATCATATGCAGAAGACCCGTACGGCACAAAAAAGTTAATTGGCAGGTTTTCTGTAGTATTTACACCATACAAAAACTCAATGTTTGGCTATTATATTAAATCAATAAAGGAAATCCAGACAAAATAGATAAACCTTTTTAATATTAGTATCCCATAGCTTTCCGATAACGTGAAATAGTCCATAGTTAGGAAACACAAAAGACCTATTCTGCACCTGTTTAGACATGCTTATACCATTAGCTGAATGCCTTTGAATAATGGTAGTTGGAATATAACGTTACGCGGAGTTATTATTTGTGATAAAATACTAGCAAAATAAGAATAACCAAATTTATATAATGAGACTTAAGGAGTTATCGGAGTGAAACATTTTAAAGTGCCAACCTTAATTTGGTTGTTCTTTATAATAATTGCTGCTATGCTTTTATACTTCACAAACAACCTTTTTTATCTATTTAACTTTATGTACATTGGCACATTTGTAGCAGTTGGAATATTTTTATTTGGCATAGGAAACAAGTATGCTCGTATGGTTGTACAATTTGGCGTAGGGCTGTATATGTTGGTATATTTAGGCTTTATTCTTCGAGAAAATATGCAGCTTTCGGGGTTTTTCTACTATTTGTTTATGGGAGTATTTGAAGCCGCAACAATTCACTATTTTGTTGCTAAAATTGCAGGCCCTTTCTTGTTTGGTCGTGGCTGGTGTGGATATGCCTGTTGGACTGCAATGATACTGGATTTATTGCCTTTCAAAGCACCTAAAAGTCATAATCGTATAGCAAAGCTTGGTTTGTTACGGTACATTGTATTTGCAATTACTACCACCTTTGTAGCCGCATTGTTTATTTTTAAAGTACAGAACTTAGAACGTATAATCTTTTTTGCTTTTGTCATTGGAAATGCCGTATACTATCTCGTGGGCATTTCCCTTGCATTTATACTTAAGGATAATCGTGCGTTTTGTAAATATTTCTGCCCTGTAACGGCTTTCCTTAAGCCATTAAGCTACTTTTCACTCTTAAGAGTGAAATGGGATGAGCATAGATGTATCGACTGCAAAAAATGTGTGAAGGTATGTCCTATGGATGTCAATATGCTTGATAATCGGCGTAGTCGAAAAAATGGCACAGAGTGTATACTTTGCGGAACCTGTGAAACAAGCTGTCCGGCAAAGGCACTAAAAATCTAGCTAATAAGCAAACTGCGAACGTTGTCTCGTAAGTTTTTCGCTGCGTTGTTACCAATATTATCTACGCAATTTTATGCCTATTATATTCGAAACATTATGGATGTATTTACATAAGCATATACCCACATACACAAATCTAATGAAAGATTGTCAGTCGAAAAGCTTAAAAGCATCTTTTCATAGGGTGCCTCTTCTATTCATCTATAAATACTTCTCAATTGCCTCTTGAGTATCGTTTAGCTTAATGCTATAATACCATTATTCGCTTTGGCGGACATGCTAAAATCACATACATGGGGATATAGCTCAGTTGGTAGAGCGCAGCGTTCGCAATGCTGAGGCCAGGAGTTCGAGCCTCCTTATCTCCACCAATATTTATTTGAAAGTCCGTAATTTATACGGGCTTTTAGTATTTCCTTGCTGTAACTCTTCAAACATATCTCTTTTTCCATCATGGGAAATAGTGTATAATATATTCATAATTAAATTACTAAAGAAAGTAATAATATGCTGAGTAATAATGCAGATAAATTGCTTGAATATCTCCTATCCCTTCCTTCTTCAGATGGTCATGTTTATGCAGAAACGCCAACTGACATTACAAGGAGCGATACTTGCTATGAGTTACAGCAAAAAGGATATATTGATCGTTATCAGGCTTTTGGGCATAGTGGGTTTAGTTGTATATTAACGTATATGGCAAAAGAATATTCTAAAAACAAGGGCATGTATCAATATATGGAGGCAAAAAATATGTTTACGCCTTTATCAAAAAGCAGTCGAGCTTTTTTTCTTGAGTTAGTGGACAATAGAGATAAACTATCGCAATATCTGGATACCCTTTAGTCCGGAGTCTCGGATGAAAAAGAAACGGAGTTGAATCAAAAATTCGGCTATCTCAAAGATAAGGGGCTTATTGATATTGTATATGGTGACGATAAAGTCTATCACATTGTATTTACTTATGCAGGTAATCATTATTTTGAGTTGGAGGAGGAATATATCATGCAAAATGAAAAAAGGCAGAGCAATTCATATGAAAATGTCGGTTTAATTATTCAAGGAGATAATAATACCGTATCTGGGAATATGGTTTCTGTTAATAAAAATCTTTTGGAACTAGATGATATAGTAAAAACAATTAAGCAGACGCTTAGAGATTCAGATATTGAAGACGAATCTAGAGAGATTATAAATGATAACGTTGATGTTATTCATGAACAGCTAAAGAACAATAACCCCAAAAAAGGGTTTATTAAAACAGCTATTTCCGGCTTACAGGGCATATATCCTAAAATTGAAGACTCAGTTAAACTAGCATCGTCTATAATGGCTATTATTAAACTTGCTAAAGATTTGGAAATTTTATAAAAAAACATATTAATTCTAAAAATGTTAGATAAATATCGAAGAAGTGGTGATTTAAAGTGGAAAATTATCTACCTTATATTGTTTCAGTTCTTGTTGCTATAATAACTGGTGTAATAAGCTATTGTTCTGCCAGAGCAAAATCGAAGGCAGAAATTCAAAGCTTGCAAAAAAGCAATGAGCACGAAATATCGAAATTGATGCAACAGCATAAACTTGATCTTGATGCACTGGAAAGAAAACATGAAATGGAGATTGAAAAAATCAATCTTGAACATCAACATCAATTAGAGCTATTGCTAAAAGAAGCCGAAAACAAAATGGGCGCTGATTTAATTCAAAGCATGCTTGGTGAAGCAATGAAAACACCAGAAGCAAGGCAAGCAATGGGCCAAGCATTTAAGGCGCCAAAGAAAAAATAACATATCATGAATCCAATATATATTTCGAACTGCACTTTCCACCCTATTTCCACCCACTTTCACGCAATCCGAGGGAAATCGGAGGGAAAAACCTCGCCAAACCCCACTTTCGACTGGCACAACAAAAGCTCTCAAACTTACTGTTCAAGAGCTTTTTTTAATATCTCATTCAATTATTCTGCTTCTTTGGACTCCGGGTTGCGAAAGCTGCGCTCTACCAACTGAGCTATATCCCCGTGTACGTATCTGCAAAATTGGTTACGAAAAAAGCATAGAAGGATTATAAAATCTCCTGCAGATAATCACAATACAGGCAGAAAAATTTATAACATCGTTCTTTCTGCCGCTATATCTGTGATATAGTCATTTCAGCCGACTTTCCGTGACATAATTGGGTCAGATAATCTCAATATCGAGCTGTAGATATAGCGTTTTCTCACGGCTACTTATATAACGTATCAATGAATGCGTGTATTTGACTGTGAATACGCTTATACATTTATATTTTGCTTCAGCATTGTTTTCTGATCAGGAAATGGTTTGATAATATGTAATATATTATGACAACAACTGATAAAGCGGCAATATGTAGGAGTTTTCTCGGTGTTTCAAGGGTTTTCTCCACTAAATTATCAGAAATATATATTTTATTAATATTGAATTGACAACAAAAGATTATAAGAGTATAGTTAGTGAAAGTTTTTGAGCAAAAACAAAAAACTATCGAATACCGATTGGATCTGAAATAAGAAAATGCGTAGTAGCAGGATATTTACATATATTAATTTCAACGCCGGTTAATACTTTAAGAACGCGTATAACTAAGAACGATGAATCTGAAAATTTCGGGTTGATCGTGCTTGGTCGTGGGCGTATTCTTTTTTTGTCGGTCTTTCGGGCATGGAAACACAAAGAACTCCTCGCAGCTACTTGAAATACATAACATGTAATTTTAAGGAGAATATAATATGTCAAATAGCACCAGCGACATGAATCTTAAGATTCCTGTGCTAGCTCAAAACCAAAACTTATTATTGTTTATTGGCCTGGCAGTATGCGTACTCGGCCTGCTTTTTGGTTTGTACCAATACACAAAAGTCAAAAAGCTCAAAGCCCACCCTTCGATGCTTGACGTAGCAAGCACCATCTTTGAAACCTGTAAAACTTATCTGGTACAGCAGGGGAAACTGTTGGCGGTGCTGCTGGTTATAGTCGCTGTTTTCATCGCATTCTATTACGGCTTTTTGCAGCACACAGCGGTCGGAGGAGTAGTCTTCATTTTAGCATGGGCAGTTGTCGGTATATTGGGCTCATATGGAGTGGCGTGGTACGGTATCCGAATGAATACACTGGCAAACAGCCGCATGGCGTTTGCATCGCTTGAGCGTAAGCCGCTAAAACTGCTGAATATTCCTCTCGCATCGGGAATGAGCATTGGCGTTCTGCTGATTTGCGTCGAATTGTTTATGATGCTGATAATAATGACGGTCATGCCAAGGGAGTTGGCTGGACCTAGCTTCATTGGCTTTGCTATAGGTGAATCATTGGGCGCCTCCGTGCT
>JAVBOF010000034.1:0-12011 GCA_031550915.1 Eubacteriales bacterium
GCAAAAAGAATGGGCAAACCCGACTGCCGCGGGTCTTGTTGCCCTCGCAACTGCATGCGCATGCTTCTTTGCCATGCTAAACGGGCTGGTGGAGCACAGCGCTATGCCTCTCATCGGCTGCTGGCTGATAGGCTGCTTCGTAGTTCAACTGGCAGTAGGCTTGCTGGATCTTAAAGCCGGAAATCACGCCGGAGGAAATGTATTCCTTTTCTTCAGCGCGTTCTTCATGCTTGTCAGCGGCGTCGAGATGCTGCTAAAATATAATGCTATCGCCGCAGGTGTGCCTTTGGATACCCGCTTGGATGGATATGCCTGGTGCGTTCTCGGATTAGTCATCATACTTTGGACACCGGCTTTTTGCAAGAAATTCAATCTGCTCTCATTGATCGTTTTATTATTGGATATAGCCATACCGTTTATCGCACTTTCAGACTTGGAATTGATTCCAAAAGCACTAACCCAGATTTCGGCTTGGAGTTTGCTGGCCGCGGGATTGATCGCAATCTATCTATGTTCGGCTATTGTAGTGAATACGGCTTTCGGTAAAAAAATCTATCCGATGTTATAGAAACAGTAAAAGGACGGCTAAACCGTCCTTTTACTGTTTTCAAAACTCTTTCTACAGCAATGCTGTGCTGATTGCAGCATTGCCGGTAGAATTAGCAAAATCAATCATATTCAGGTTCGATCAGTCCGAAGTTGCCGTCCTTTCTCTTGTATAATACGTTCACATCACCAGTTTCAGCGTTTGAAAAAACGAAAAAGTCATGCGCCAGCATCTGTATTTGCATAACAGCCTCTTCAACACTCCTAGGCTTTATAGCAAATTTCTTTGTGCGCACAACTACGGGCTCATCGTCATTCTCATCGGAAAACGATTCACTGTAAACGGGGGCGTCATGCCAAAAGGCTTCATCCCTAAGCCTTTTTTCAAGCTTTGTCCTGTGTTTATGGATTTGTTTTTCAAGCTTATCCAAAACACTGTCAATAGATGCGTACATATCGCCGGTTACTTCCTCGCCGCGCAAAACACCACCGTCAAAAGGTATGGTAACCTCCGCGATATGCCTGGTCTTTTCTACTGAGAGGGTAACATTGACCTCGGTGCCCGGTTTAAAATACCTTTCCAGTTTGCCCGCTTTCTTTTCGATCATATCCTTCAGGTAATCCGAGATTTCAATGTTTTTGCCAGTTATTTTGATAACCATAAGCCCACTCCTTTCACTACGTTGCCATAAGTTTGAATATTCTACGTATCGGTAATAAATCCTTCAAATAATAATTTTCTTAGATATATAATACACAATTTTGGAAAATAAAAACCACGGTGTTGCGAACCCGTGGTTTTTTTGACCAATTCTACCTTAAAAATATTGAATCAAGTAAGGGATTTACCTCATGGCTTGAAAGCAATCGCTACAATATATTGGCCTGTCGTTCTTTGGTACAAACGGAATCTTTGTCGGTGCTCCGCAATGTGCGCAAATAGCGTCATACATTTCGCGAGGCTTCCTGGCTGCGGTTTTCTTCGCATCGCGGCAATCTTTGCAGCGCGCGGGTTCATTCTGAAAGTTCTTTTCTGCGTAAAATTCCTGCTCTCCTGCAGAAAAAACAAATTCATTGCCGCAGTCTTTACATATTAAGTTTTTGTCAGCGTACATGTAATTCCCTCACTTTAGATTAGTGATAATATTTCGCATTCAGATTAGCTGACCTGGTCTTTGCCCCCACACCCGCCGGCTGGAAATTTCGCTCGGGATAATCCTTCACTACTGCCCCTCTCAAACGTACCCTGTCAAACTTTCTACAAACTTCGCAACTTGCTCGTTTCCATCTTGTCCAAGGTCATCTGGCCGGACTTACCTCTAAGCCGCACCATGCTCACCCTTTACGGGCTTATGTGGATCGTTTTGCCTGCGACTGGCTTCGATTTTCAACCACAGACCTAACCTAATGCACAGCTATTATAATATATTGTATATTATTTTGCAATACCTATTGCATTTTCGTCATTTTCCAGCAAATGTTCCGTATAAACCTACTACCGTAGCCGCTTTGGCTTGTAATAACATTCTTGCACATTCTGCGGAGGTACTTCCACTTGTACAAACATCATCCAAAAGGAGAATTTTTTTACATTTAACGGTGGCGCCGTCCTTGCATTCAAATGCATCCTTCATATTTTCTTTTCTCTGTTCCAAATCCATCTCTATCTGAGACTTTGTATAACGTATCCTGCTGAGCAAATCGTAACATTCAAGACCCAGTATAGAAGCCACATTTTCCGCAAGCAGCCTGCTTTGGTTATATCCGCGCTCCCTTTTGCGCCTTACATGTAACGGCACGAACGTAACAATGTCCGCAGTCTCCTGGGACTCGGTAAATGCCCACGCCATGAGCCTTGCGATCGGAACGGCAAGATACCGTTTATTTTCATATTTCAGGGCATGAACCATATCGCGCGCCATCCCGTCAAGGACAAGAGGGGCGTATCCCTGTATTTTTAACGAACCGCTATCTACGGCAAATTTATATACCTTTATTTCAAGCTTTTCTAAGCAATTCTTACAGAGGCCGGAATTTATATCGGTTTCGCATTCTGCATGGCAATATACGCAGCCGGTAAAGCTAGGATACAATAGATCCAGCATTGCCCTGCCCGCAGTCTCAATCCTTTTTACCAATGCCATCGTAAATCCCCATCCACTCCTTAATAAACTCAGCAAGGTATGAATTGCGGTTAGCAATATGGTTGTTGCCGATCATAATATTTGCAACCTCCTGCCTGCCTATCAAAAAGACCTTCTCTCTAGCCCTTGTCAGCGCGGTATATAGCAGATTTCTTGTCATAAGCTGCGAAGGTCCTTTGACCATAGGCACGATTACTACCGGAAACTCGCTGCCCTGGCTTTTATGTATGCTGATACAATAAGCCAGCTGAAGTTCGTCCAATTGGGAAAAATCATATTCGGCAAGCCGGTCGTCATCGAATAGCACGGTAAGTTTTTTATCTTCATTGTCGATGCGCTGTACGATGCCCATATCCCCATTAAAAACGCCCGTGCCCTTATCCCTGAAAAAGCCATTTACGTTCACCCATTCCATCTGATAATTGTTGCGAATCTGCATAACTTTATCGCCTTCACGCAAAAGCCCGTCGCCAACCTCCCTCTCTAACTTGCCGCGTTCGGGAGGATTAAGTGTATTCTGCAATACGGTATTTAAGTTGTTTACGCCCAAAACACCCTTTTTCATACCGGCCATAGCCTGGATCTGCCGTAGCGGGTCATAACCTGCCGTACGCGGATCATCCCGAAAAAGAGAGATGATATCCTCTAAAACAACCGAGGCATCGTTTATGCGGTCAAAGATAAAATCGCCACCGCCAGCTATATTCAAAGACTTTCCGGTGTTTACCCTGTGCGCGTTTTCGATTATCATGCTTTGTGCTTCCTGCCGGAATATCTCCGTCAGCCGGATACAGGGAACGGCGTTGCTGTTTATAAGGTCCCTAAGTACATTTCCAGGGCCAACACTCGGTAGCTGATCCACATCGCCCACCATAATCAGCCTTGTTTCGCTCGACAGCGCCCGTCCAAGCTGATATGCGAGCTGGATATCGACCATACTCATCTCATCAATAACAAGCGCATCGCAGTCCAATGGATACTCTTCGTTGCGCAAAAACTCATCTTCCCTGCTGTATTCCAAAAGCCTGTGTATGGTCCTAGCCTCAAACCCTGTCGCTTCCGTCATTCGCTTCGCAGCACGGCCTGTAGGCGCCGCGAGTTCAACCGATAGACCCAGTTGCGTCAGCCTGGACAAAACAAAGCGGATGATCGTAGTTTTTCCTGTACCGGGGCCACCGGTTATTATGGAAATATTCGATTCCATTGCCTTGAGTACGGCCTCCCGCTGCTGCCCCTCAAGAACGATGCCACTCTCCTTCTCCAAGTCTTTCAGCATGGTATCAACGCCGCCGTTAACAATAGAGCCACTTTGAGCTGCAAGCATCGCAATCCGCTTTGCAAAACCATTTTCAGCATTATACATCCAAGGCAGGTAGATCGCAGAATTCTTGCTATTTAAAACCAGCCGGTTGAGTATCACCTGCTCGTCAATGGCGTCGTCTACAAAGCTTTCATCAACACCCAACTGCTCGGCGGCCACCCTCACAAGCACAACCTTAGGTAAAAACACATGCCCTTCGTTCCTTGCCCATGAAAGTACAAAGCGTATCCCTGCAGCAATCCTAACCGGCGCAGTTTTTTCTATTTTCATATTCGCGGCGATCCTGTCCGCGATCTTGAATCCTATGCCAAATATATCGTCGATCAATGTGTACGGGTTTTCGCGAACTTTTGCAATGGCTTGCACGCCGTACGTTTTATACATTTTCATCGCCTGGTTGATGCTGATGCCGTATACCTGCAGACCCATCATCACATCTCTTGTATCCATCTGCTCGGCATAGCTGGCCGCAATGACATCAGCCCGTTTTTCACTGATGCCGCGTATCTGCACGAGCCTTTCCGGCGTATACTGCAAAACTTCAAGCGCTTCCTCACCAAAGGCTTCCACGATGCTCGCCGCAGTAGAAGGGCCAATACCCTTTATCACACCGCTTCCAAGATAGCGCTGTATATCATCCATTGTAGCCGGAGGTATGACGCTGCAAGAGCGAACGCGCAGCTGTTCTCCGTAATCTCGGTGGGCGACCCACTCACCCTGAAGCTGCACACGTTCCCCCTCAAACAAAGGCGGCAGCTCTCCTACCGCCGTAAGAAGCTGCTCACCCGTCCGCACTTCCAATACGCTGAAACCCGTATCATCGCTGCGGAATATTATGCCTTCAATGATCCCGTCTAAGGATGCCATATATCATATCCTTGATTTTAGTAATTCCTGCCTGTCCAGCTTTTCCCACGGCAGGCTTAGATCGTTTCTACCAAAATGCCCATAGGCCGCAACTTGCAAGTATCTGGTCTTCTTGAGTCCAAGGTCCGAGATTATAGCCTGCGGACGGAAGTCAAAAACAGAGAGCACCGCCTCCCGGATCCTTTCGTCCGGGCAAACGCCCGTACCAAATGTATCCACGCTGACCGAAACCGGCTTAGCAACCCCTATGGCATACGCTACTTCAATTTCGCATCTTTCCGCGAGATCCGCCGCCACAATATGCTTGGCAACATACCTTGCAAAATAAGCGGCGCTCCTATCTACTTTACTAGGATCCTTGCCCGAAAAAGCACCACCGCCATGCCGGGAATAGCCGCCATATGTATCTACTATTATCTTCCTTCCGGTCAAGCCACTGTCTCCGTGCGGCCCGCCAATCACAAACCTTCCGGTCGGATTAACAAAATAGCGCGTATCTACCAGCATCTCCTCTGGCAAAGCCTTTTTGATGACCTCTTCAAAAACATCGGTATATATCTTCTTCTGGCTGATGTTTTCGTCATGCTGCGTCGAAAGTACGACGGTGTCTACGCGCAATGGCTTTAATCCGTCATATTCGATAGTGACCTGTGCTTTCCCGTCGGGGCGAAGATATGGCAACAGCCCGTTCTTGCGAACCTCCGCAAGCCTTCTGGTCAATGCATGGGAGAATTCGATAGGCATCGGCATAAGCGAAGGGGTCTCACTGCAGGCAAAACCAAACATCAGTCCCTGGTCACCGGCTCCAATCTGTAAAACCTCATTTTCACCCTGTTTTGCCTCCAAAGCCTTGTCCACTCCCAAAGCTATATCCGGGGATTGTCCGTGTATGCTCGTCAAAACAGCGCAGCTATCAGCACTAAAGCCAATATCCGAATCGTTGTAACCTATATCGCGTGCAACATTTCGCGCTACGGATGCGACATCAACATAGCCCTTAGTTGTCACCTCTCCCATCACCAGAATCATACCCGTGGTCACTGCGGTCTCACAGGCTACCCTACTATCTAAATCCTGCTTAAGTATCTCGTCAAGCACCGCATCGGAAATGCAATCACATATTTTGTCCGGATGACCCTCTGTAACGGATTCGGACGTAAACAACCTTCGGCCCATACCTTACCTCCATGCTGAATAAAAATCAATTAGCCAAAAGCATTTTGCATCATCCAAAATACGCAAAACACTATATCCTATTCTAATATACGCCATACAATAATTCAAACTTTGAATCATACAGAAATCAGATGGCAGCGCAAAAGTTGTGGATCCTTTCTTTCAATTGCGTATCCTCCTGCTTTTTGACCATAGAAAAATTCATATTGCCAAGCACTTCAGCGCCCTTCAGGTTCCCACGCATCAAGTCGAATATATTGCTCGTCTCTCCCATTTGGCATGCAAATAGATATACCTTTTTACCGGAGAAATCGTTATCGCAAAGCAAAGAATATACTGGAGAAGATAAACCGCCTGCCCATACGGGAGAGCCGATAAATATCCTGTCATATTTCGCAAGGTCCATTTTCCCGTTTTTTAAAGCTGTTTTCTCTTTCATCACTACTCTTCTGCCATGCGATAAAAATTTCAAAGGCCCGTTTTGGGTCATGTGCTTAACTGTTTCCAGCTTCACCATATCCGCTCCGGTCTCCTGTGCAATCATATTAGCTACTTTTTCAGTGCTGCCCTCCAATGAAAAATAGACTACCAATGTTCTCACATTACCACCTCCATATATTTATACTAAGTTTATAAAATAATCTGGATGATAGCAAGATGAAAACGCAATTACCACTTAGACCTAAAGCTTATGGCAATAATTATTTGTGACCTCGCCATTTGCCTGTTCGAAGATCGCCTCCAGTCCGGTTAATGACATCTGCAAATAGTTTTGCTATATAAAAGATTCGTGATAGAATCCGCATTGACAGCAGGACATTGTTGGCATATAGTTTGCAAGATCAGAACTAAGATTCAGCTTATAAATATTATTTGATTGACGACTTTTAAGCCCGTTTTATAAAAAATTGAAAACCAACATTATATTGGTTTTCAAAAAAGTGCCGGATTTTTGCATAATGATTTAATATTAGCGTTCTTCTCCGTATCGGTGTTTATTCGCCTGTCGTCATAAACAGAGGCAGGCATACAGTCCTTCCTGGAACGAAATCCGCAGGCATCAACCCGGGATTCTGGATCATGATACTCTTTGTAGTCAATCCATATTCCAAAGCTACCGATTCCAGTGTATCGCCTTCTTTGAAGGTATACAGCCTTCCGCCTGGACAAAGCACTCCCGGTCTCGCGTCCGGTATACAGATTTCATCGCCCTCTCTGGCATTCGCTATATTTTTTCCAGCGTTATAATCGCTGAGTGCCTGTAAGGACAGCGAGAACTTTTTTAGAACCTCGACTATATCCTCACCCTTATGTAGAACATAGGATGTACTTCCTTCTGGACACATTGGCATTTCTGGAATACATATTACCTGCCCTGCTTCATAGTAATTAGGATTTAGATAAGGGTTTGCTTCCAAGATATCCTTCAAAAACAATCCGTTATTTTTTGAGATAGAAGTCAGGGTATCTCCAGCTTGAATCGTATAGAACCTGCCGTTGGGACATCCGAAGTTTCTTGTTGGAATGCAAAGCTCTTGTCCTATCGCAAGCCTATGCGGACTTATTCGTTTATTATATAGAAGCAGGTCGGCGATATTAAGCCCAAATTTTTTTGCGATTTTTTCCGGTGTATCCCCCTGCTTAACCTTATATTTGATGGTGCCGGGCGGACAAATGATTCCGTTATCCATGTCCATCCTCCTTCATTTTTTCGATAATCCATAATATTCATTATGAAAAATAATGTTACCAAACAAAAACCGGCATCTGAAGCCACCGCTTCAAATGCCGGCCTATTTTTAGTTTTTTAGTGTTATGTCTCTTTCTGAACAAGGTTTCTTCTATACACCCTGTAATTCCTGTATAGCTTTCCTCCCGCTTTTAAAACACTCAGCACGGAAAGCTCATTATATTCGCCAACCAGGCCGCCTTCAACCAAGCGAATCTTATTATTTACCACGTCTTTGAAACAACTGTTCAACAAAGCTCCCGTCACGCCCATGTTGCGGTAATCCTTAACAGCAAACTGAACGAACACCCTTATGACATCAATCTTACGCCGATATATCAAAAATTTGAGCCAGCCTATTGGGAAGAGCCTTCCGTTCATCTTTTTCAATACCTGATTATAGTCAGGCAAGGCCATTACAAAGCCTATCGGTCGGTCACCTGCTCTCGCAATAAAGCTATAATAGCCATTATAGAAAATTTTCAACGCGTTGAATTCATCCAATATATCTTCATATGCAGGGGGAGTCGTATATTCCCACTCGTCGTCAATGCCTTCATTTAAAACCTGCACGATATCCCTTACCTCGGTCTCTACCTTTTTCAGGTCGACCCTGTCTATATGGTAGTTATACCTTTTACATGCGGCTTGAACGATACTATCAAAGCGGATATTGTCAAAATCTTTAGGTTCAAATATGAATGCGAGATGATCCTCGTCCTTGACAAAACCATGGTCTACATACAGTTTTTCGTAATAATCGGGATTATAGCTGTTCAGCAGGACTGGCTGCCCTTCCCTGCCATTTAATACAACCCCCTTGCTGTCTTCACCATTTGTCGGAGAGACCGGCCCGATGATCGTATCCATCCCTTTCTGCACAGCCCATTCAAATGCCGCGTCAAACAGCATATTTGCAACATCCTGATCGTCTATGCATTCGAACAGCGCAAAATATCCTTGCTTTTTATTCCTAAGTTTATTGAGCTTTTCGTCTATGCCCGCAACAATCCGTCCTACAAGTTTATTTCCCTCATATGCAACAAAAAACGTATGGATTCCATTTTTAAATAGCGTGTTGTGCTCGCCAATAAGCATCTTTTTCATATCTGACTTTAGAGGAGGAACCCAGTATTTATCATCCTTGTATATATACCATCCAAAATCCACAAACTCTTTTAGTCTTTTTTTATCACTGGCGTCAAATTGAACCAAGCTCGCCATATAAGGAGTATCCTCCATAAAATATTATTATCCATAATACTCCTATTCTTATCAATTAACAATACCTTTGACTATCAAAATAATTTCTAGAATGTTTTTAACAGAATTATTAAGTGAATGCAGGCTCCTTTTGCTACGTATCCGATTGACAGCCATCACTATTTAAGCTAGAATATTGCTTGTTTGAAAAAAGTATTTGCATTTGCATAAAGTAGAAAAGAGCTTCCGTCTAACAAACATCTTGCAGAAGTCAAGTATCCGCAAAATTCGAATACCTCTTCAGCGTGTCACTGTAGCTCAGCAGGATAGAGCGTCCGCCTCCTAAGAGAACCTAGAGTGATCCCTTTCGGGAGCCGGGCAACCTGAAAATTTAATACGTGTTTCCGTAGCTCAGCAGGATAGAGCGTCCGCCTCCTAAGCGGAAGGCCGTTCGAATCCTAAAGTGCATAGGATTCATGAAAACTGAATAAAAATACTAACTTGTCTCCGTAGCTCAGTGGATAGAGCACTCGCCTCCTAAGCGAGGGGTCGGACGTTCAAATCGTCTCGGGGACGCCATATGAGCCGTTTTTCGAAAGATTAGCGGTTCTTTCTTTTGCCGTTTTAAGAATTTTCCGTCTGCATATTCTATTGCATATTTGCTAATTGGATTCGAACCGTTTTTGCAAACTTGCTAAGAAAATATGCGCTCCTGCTAATCGCAGAAAATTCTTTGTTCCTGTACGCCTTACGCCTGTATCAGTTGCGCCAGCGTTGCGGCGAGTTCGGGCGATTGCCGTAATTGCTCAATCAATCCATTCAAATCAATCTCAGGCTTTTCAGTTTCGGGCGGCTTAACGCTGTGAAGGTCAGGCTGTGCATAAAATTCCGCTTCAAATTTCTGTGCATTGATTTTCCTGTCATCATCCAGTATATGAGCGTAGACCTTCGTAATCATGTCTATCTCAGCATGGCCTGTATCGCCCTGTGTGGCCTTTAAATCGCCGTGGTTGAGCTTTAGCTTGTAGGTGGTGCTGGAATGCCTAAGAGAGTGGAAAACCACATTTGGTAGCCCCGCCTTGTCCCTTAACGCTTTGAATGATTTCAGCAATACGCGCCCTTCACATGGCCTGCCGTTCGTTAGAGCTACAACGAGGTTATAATCCTCGTATTCATCACCCAAGAAGTCTTTTAGCTCGTCCTGTGCCGTCTTCCACTTCCTGAGGATATAGGCTACTGTCTTTGGTAGCCACACCTTGCGAACGCTGGATTCCGTTTTGGGATTTTTCAGCACAACCCGTGTTGTCGTGTTGGGCATAAGCGGCTGAAATATTTTGATGATGTCCTTGCTGTCCAACGCTTCAATCGCCCGTTTGGAGCAACGCATGAGTTCTTTATCGATATAGATATATGCGTTGTCAGCGGCAATATCGTCATCGGATATATGGACGTTATCCCAAGTCAGCCCAAGAATTTCCCCTTCACGCAGGGAGCAAGCAAATGCCAGATTCATTGCGATAAATAGTTTGCTGTCCTCACAGGCTTCAAGCCCTTTGCGGATATTCTCAGCAGTCCAGATGTCGCGGGGCGTATACTTGACCTTCTTCACGGTCACAAGCTCAAAGGGGTTCTTTTTAATCATATCCCACCGTACCGCCTGTTTGAAAGCGCATTTCAGCAGCTTGTGTATCCGTTCAATATTGGTGTCGGTCACAAACTCCTTTTGTGGTTTGCGTCCATGCGGCATGACCGATTTCGTTTTTTTAAGCTTCTTGTAAAACGAATCAACCAATTTGGGCGTGATGTCCTGCACAAGCATTTTACCGATAGCAGGATTGATATAGTTGCCAATCAGCCCCACATTGCTATCATAGGTGGAAACACTCCAATGCTGTTCACCGTAGAGTGAAACAAAATCATAAGTAATCCTTCCACCGTTTGGTCGCTGGGTGCTATGAATGTGCCGTCCAGCAAATCATTTTCAACCTGAGCTTTGCGTTTCAGGGCTTCCTTGTAAGTGTTCCATGTTTCCCACTTCTGTTTTTTCTCGCCGTTCTCGTCAATATGGTTGTACACCACTGCATACTTCGTTTTTCTTTTTATAATAGTCGCCATTCGTCAAATCTCCTTTAATATGTCTCTTCCGCGTTATCCAGCCATTTGTCGAATGACCTTCTGGAGATACGAATAGCCTTGCCAATTTTTACGATGTGGAAATGTCCTTCCTTTACAAGTTCATACGCCGAGGCTTTGCCGATATTGAGAATTCCAGCAATCTCTTCGACTGTGTATGTCCTTTTTTCTGGAATCATTTCCTGTGCGCTGTTCACTATTCCGCACCCCCCTTTCGTGGAGCAGTCGCACAATGATATTATACCATTGCACACTGCATTTTTCAGTAATATTAATGCCAATCCTATGATATTAACGCTAGGGCTTCTTTCAGGAAAATATCAAAATAGGGATAATTCTTTTGATAGTCAGCAACATTCTTTCGCAGCCAGTAGCAACCATCATTGTTAGGCTCCCATTCGTCCAAATATTCTTTAATTAATGTCAGTAAATCCGAAATCGCATCATCGCCCCAAATAGCCCTTATCTTGTACAGAGTGGATATAACACCGCTCCCATGAAATAAATAGGCTAGGTTTTTTGCAAGTTCATGATTGCGTGAAGATGGAGATTTCAACATAAAATTCTGGTTGGTTATGGTGTCAATTAGCATCTGCGAATATTCTGTATCGCAATCGACCACGCCGTTTTCTATATACATAAATCTGAATTTCTGTATCATGGTACAGGCAATTAGATTGACAAATTCATCATCTGCATTGATTTTTAATAATTCATCTGTAAGCTGATGGGCGTATTCATTGCGAAAAACACCTTCAAACCGCACCCAATCATTGCATTTCCTAGCTATGTCCAGCTTGGAGCCGTTCCGCTCTATCTGCTCACGCTTCTTATCATAAATCCGAAGCCTTGAATTGCTTTGCGAGGAACCCAGATAAAGAGTGCCGACTTC